>JBDTQZ010000221.1:0-4671 GCA_039931935.1 Burkholderiaceae bacterium
GCAACGTGTTCGAAGTGCTGATGGACGCCGTGCGCGTGTGCTCGCTGGGGCAGATTACGAATGCGCTGTTTGAGGTGGGCGGGCAGTATCGGAGAAATATGTAGGTCTGCTATCGGCCCACTTGCGGACTGATGAGGCGTGACGTAGAGTCGCCCGGAAGCAGACCTCTGCCAGTACACCACTTCACCTCAGTCTGACAACACGTCTCGGGAGGATTAGAAATGCGGCTGGCCCTTATATGCATAACCTCTGTACTCTGGATCGCCACGGGCTCTGTCAGTGCCCAGCAGGCGTTGCTCATCGATCCATCTAAAGCGCCATTGAAATTGAGTGGAGGATGGGGAAGCGATACAACTAAGCACCGCGAGCTCACGGTTTACATCGATCGCATAAATCCGGATGGCTCCCTCTCCGGGAAGGTCGACTTTCTAGGTGGAGGTCCCCGAGGCTGCAGGGCGCTGGGCGAACCAATCAGGGAAGGTCGCATGACGAGCGACGAGCTTCGCGTTGTTTTTCCCGGAGGTCCGCCGGCCCTCTGCGGAGACATGACGTTGGTCTTCAAGAAAGGTGGACAAAAGTTTCTTGAGGGGACCACACTTTCCCAAGCAGGGGGCGGTACGCCAATGTGGCTCGACGCACCCAAATAATCGGTGTCGAAAGTAGGAGATGTTTCCGGGCGAAGAAATTGAGCGGACTGTAATGGGACTTGCAAGAAGGAGCTTGCCGACAACAGACTTTCTCGCTCGACAGGGGTCGGATCAAGAATGCAGGGACATATGTTCGCTCTGGTTGTAGCTGTCCTCTGCTTATTCGCGGCCACGGCAACCGTTGCCGGAGAGGTTCCCAAAACCGTCCAAGAACTTAATCAGTCTGGCGGATCGCAACTGTCCGCGTTAGAAACTCGGAAATTGCTTGCTGGAGCGTTCGTTCTGACGACCCCCCAAAGTAACCGAACCATCACATATGAACACGCTGCTGACGGCGAGTTGTGGGTCGTGGTCCGAGGTCAGTTCATACCGGATTATCGGAAGAGGGGCGACTGGCGCGTGAAGGATGAAGGCGCCTACTGCGTAAAAGTTTTGTGGCCGATGGGTCCGGAAGACTGGTGTCAATATGTCTTCAAACTTGGCGACCAGTATTACCTGTCAGGAAGGAAGGGTGACAAGGCGATCTTGAAGCCCTTCAACATCCGAAAGTAGAAGATCGTGATCGGACGCTGTTAGAAGCAGTACGCTAGGGAACATTGGAAGCGGCGAACAGCATCCATCTGCGTCCGCTTCTGAGAAATGAGAATGTCGCGTTTGGGTCCACTAGCGGACAAAGGTCGGCCGAGCGAGAATCGCTCCGAAGCTGACGTCCAGTCAACAGCGAGGTGGGAATGCAATTCTACAAAGCACTTCTTTTAGCCATGAGCGGGCTGTTCGCAACTGCGGTGGAAGCGCAGAGCGCGACGATGCCAGACGTCTCAGCGTTTGCGGTTGGCGATCGATGGGAGTGGCGCCAGGTCGACAACCGCACGAAGCTAGAAGAGTCGGGCCGGTCAGTGGTAGTGGTCGAAGACAAAGGCGTACGCGGGGTGGTGGTCGAGGACATGCAGCGCCCACTCGACTATCCGTATGTCAACGAACCTTCCGCGAAGCCTTGGAGAGTCTGGCCGCTGTCAGTGGGTAAGCAATGGTCGGTTGACGTGGACTACGTTCGCCCCGACCGCACCACAGGAAACCTAAAACAGGACGCCCGAGTGGTCGCGTACGAAGAAGTAATTGTCCCAGCAGGCAAGTTCATGGCTTTTAAGATCGAGTACGACGGCTATGTCCGCACTTCGACGGGCTTCAATGGGCGCATTGTTGAAGCCTTTTGGTACGCGCCAGCCGCTCGGGCCGATGTAAAGCACATGCGGCGAGTCGCAAACAATGATTTCACTCGCGAACTGACGAAATACCCCGCGTCGCCCTCTGCCGCTGCTGGGCCACAAATTGGTGCTCCAGCAACTGCAGGAGCACCAGCGGCAGCGAACGCCACACCGAGCCTATCGCCGACGGTGACCCCGTCATCGCCAGACAGCGTGAGAGCGAATCGGCTCCGTGAATTAGAGCAGCTGCGCAAGGAAGGCCTTATTACCCAGCAGGAATACGAAGAGAAGCGAAAGGCGGTTCTTTCAACCCTTTGAGCTGTCAACTTTCTCGCAGGCTCAAGCATCACGCCCGTCAGCCAACGTCAAACGAAAGCTATTAAAGAGAGTGTGTTGTAGCGAAGGACGTCAGTTTCAGAAGGGTGTGTACAGCGTCCGTTTCCTCTATGGCGAACATGACGACTGCGCCTGTTCAACCCCCGCCTTTGCCCGGGCAAAAATTTTCCCGCCCGCCAACGACCCGGGTGTATGTTCGGGCATCGCGCGTTCGCATATCGGCCGAACTACTTTTGAGGGCCAGGTTTGTGGACCACGATCATTTGCGTATCCCTAGCAGGTTTCTTGATTCATTTGCGGGTTAACTAACTTCAGGCGGAGAATGAGGATGAAGACTATTGGGGTGGTGACCTGCCCGGTTTTTTCGGACCAATAATTTCTGGAAAGATGGCTCTTCGCCACGAGGAGCCGATGAGAAAGAGCCGCTTTACCGATGAACAGATGGTTGCGATCCTGCGCGAAGCCGATCGCAGCCCGGTGGCCGAAGTAGCCAGAAAACACAAGGTCAGCGAACAAACCATCTACGTGTGGCGCAGGCACTTTGGGCAGCTGGCACCCGCTGACGTCAAGCGCTTGCGCATGCTGGAAGGCGAGAACGCCAAGCTCAAGAAGCTGCTGGCCGAGCGCGATCTCGACATTGATGTCCTAAAGGAGATCAACCGCCGAAAGTGGTAAGCCCGCAGGCGCGGCGCGAGACGGTCGGGTTCGCGTGCGAACACGGCCTGTCGCAGCGCCGTGCCTGCGGGCTGCTCGAAGTCGCCCGCTCCAGTTTGAGCTACGCATTGCGTTTGCCGGTGAAAGACGCTGCAGTAGTCGCCGACATGAAGACGCTGGCGTCGCACTATCCGCGCTATGGATACCGCCGTATCCGCATCTTCCTGCAGCGCCAGGGCCATCGGCTCGGTTGGCAGCGCACCTATCGTCTGTGGCGCGCGGCCGGCTTGCAGCTGCCGCGCCGACGACCGCGGCGGCGTATCGCCCACAGTCGCCCGCGTCCGCTGCCGGCGACCGGCGCCAACTTCATGTGGGCCTACGACTTCGTGTTCGATGCCTGTGCCAGCGGGCAACAGATCAAGTGCTTGACCGTGGTCGACGAGTTCACGCGTGAATGCCTGGCCATCGATGTGGCCGGCTCGATCCGCTCCCAGCGCGTCATCGAGGTGCTGGCGCGACTGATCAGCCAGCACGGCGCGCCGCGCAATCTGCGCTCGGACAATGGCCCTGAGTTTGTCAGCCATGCCATCTTGCAGTGGCTGGCCGGCAGCGGCATCGAAACCGCGCTGATCGATCCCGGTAAACCATGGCAGAACGGCACCGATGAAAGCTTCAACGGCAAATTGCGTGACGAATGCCTGAGCCTCGAATGGTTCCGCTCGCGTGCCGAGGCGCGCGTCGTGATCGAGAACTGGCGTCGTCATTACAACGCGGTTCGCCCTCATAGCAGTCTCAAGTACTTGACCCCGCACGAGTTCATGCGGCAGCATCACCTTTCACCCAACTGAGCCGTCCTCCAGGAATGAATGGCTCGAAAAAGTCAGTGCAGGTCAGTGGGTCGGGGGAGCGCGCGCGCGATGACGCTTCGCAACATTTTGTTCATGGCATCAAGCGGAGTACTTATCGCTGCATGCGGCGGAGACTCTGATAATTCCGCGCCTCCGCCTCCGGCCCCTGCGCCGGCACCGGCACCGGCACCGCCAACGACCCTTAGTCAGGTCACGTCTTTTCTTGCTTCAGCGGATGCACTGTGGACTACAGCTGTGCCGGCGGCGGCGACGCGATTGTCATTGACTGACGACTGCTTTCTGGACGATGGACGCACAAAGGCGTTCAACCTAACTGACCTAACGGCCAGGCAGCAAGAGGTTGCCCAACGGGACGCATATCGTATTGGCGAGAGGCGGGGCAACATTCAAGTACTCGCCGAGCGCAACGTCACAAACTCTGACGGCAGCACGCGCAGGGAAGTGGATGTGCAATTCGACGTCACCTACGCGGACGGTTCGGTCGAGCGCTCGCTTGCCACTTTGATCAGCGGTAGCTCCTTCGGCACCGTCGGGTGTGCGACTCCGCAAAATTCCAGCGTACTGCGCAACCTGGGAAACCAACAAGTCGTTCGAATAGAAGCGCGTGCCCGCAATATTCGGGAAGAAAACTACTCGCTAGCGGGTGCTCCGCTGGTGCCTCTTGTCACCTACCGGAATGATGTGCAGATGTTTGTTAGGGATCCGATGGGTAATTCGACGTACATAATCGTTTCCGGTCCGGGCCCTGCGGGTGCCGGTGGTCAACCGTTTTCGCTCAAGCTCATTTCGCCCCGCTTACTGCGCGCCGCGCCCGAATTGGCCGGCAAGAACGGCAACTTTCTCAACTGGGAGGATGACGAAACCTTTCGCTTCTGCCGAATTGTCGGACCCACCGTGCCAGTGGCTGAAGTTGCCGATTGCGTCGGTCAGGGTGCCACCGGAAACAATTGGGGCTGGAAC
>JBDTQZ010000222.1:0-4669 GCA_039931935.1 Burkholderiaceae bacterium
CGAAGTAGACGCCGTTTGTCGCCAAAGGGTTTCGCCTACGTCGGGCGCCGGCTGGCACTCGCCGTCCCGACGCTGCTCACGATTGTCCTGCTGAGTTTCGCGCTGCTGCATCTTGCTCCGGGCGATGCGGCCGACGTGCTAGCGGGCGAGGCGGGCTCCGCTACGCCCGAATACATGGCGCAATTGCGCCAGAAGTTCGGGCTCGATCAGCCGGTCCACGTTCAGCTCATCGTCTACCTCCGCCAGGTCGTGACGTTCGATCTCGGCTATTCGTTCCGTCATGGGATGCCCGTGTCGCAGCTGATTCTCACGCGCCTCGGGCCGACCTTGCTGCTGATGGTGAGCGTGTTCGTTCTCGCGGTAACACTCGGCGTCTTTCTCGGCGCGATCGCCGCGCGCAATTTGAATCGGTGGAAGGACGGCGTGATCTCGATGCTCGCGGTGCTCGCGTATGCGACACCGGTGTTCTGGGCGGGCCTGATGTTTATCGTGGTTTTTTCGATCCGGCTCGGCTGGTTTCCTACCAGCGGATATGAGGAGGTGGCTGCTTTCAAGGAAGGTTGGGCTCACGTCGTCGACGTGGCGCACCATCTGGTTCTGCCGGCCGTCACCTTGACATTGTTTTACCTCGCGCTCTACACGCGGCTGATGCGCGCCTCCGTGCTCGACCAGTACGCAATGGATTACGTGGTCACCGCGCGCGCGAAGGGTCTTTCGGAGCGACAGATCGCCCGGCGACACGTGCTTCGCAACGCGGCATTGCCTGTTCTGACGATGGCAGGCGTCCAGGTAGGTGCGCTGTTGGGCGGCGCTGTCGTGGTCGAGACCGTCTTTGCGTGGCCCGGACTCGGACTGCTCGCCTACGAGTCGCTGTTCGCGCGCGACATCAATCTGCTCCTCGGAATCTTCTTCATTTCCGCCTGCCTGGTCGTGCTCGTCAACCTTGCAGTCGATCTCCTGTACACGCTGCTCGACCCCCGTATCGAGTTGCGATAGTGGCCTGTCACTAGGATGCAAGGCTTCGCGCGGCGCTTCTTTCGCAACGGACCCGCGGTTGTCGGGCTCGTCATCCTCGTCCTGGTTGCCGCGATCGCTCTGCTTGCGCCATGGCTCTACCCGACGAGCCCGTTTGCGATGGCCGGCAAGCCCTTTCAGGCACCGCTGACCGACACGCTCTTCGGCACGGATCAATTGGGGCGCGACGTCACCGCGGCCGTACTTCACGGCGCCCGCACAACGCTGATGATCGGTTTAGTGGCAACTGTGATTGCGGTGCTGGTCGGAGCGACGATCGGCGGGCTGGCCGGTTACTACGGCGGGCGAGTGGATGCGCTACTGATGCGCTTCACCGAGATTTTCCAGACGATTCCGTTCTTTCTGTTCGCGATCCTGCTTGTAGCGGTGCTCACGCCTTCAATCCGCAACGTGATCATCGCGATAGCGGTGGTTTCATGGCCACCGATGGCGCGGCTCGTGCGCGGGGAGTTCTTGTCGATGCGCAGCCGCGAGTTCGTTCTCGCGTGCGTTTCAATGGGGATGAGCAACGCGCGCATCATCCTTTTGCACATCCTGCCCAATACGCTTTCCGCAATCATCGTCACCGGCTCTTTAATGATCGCGACCGCGATCCTGATCGAGTCCGCTCTGTCCTTCCTCGGCCTATCCGACCCCAACACGATGAGCTGGGGTTTCATCATCGGTGCGGGCCGCACCGTGCTGCGCACCGCATGGTGGGTCTGCACGATTCCGGGTATCGCGATCCTCGTCACCGTGATGGCAATCAACCTGGTGGGTGAGGGGCTCAACGACGCGCTCAATCCGCGCTTGCGGACCGCATGAGCCTCCAGGCCGCCCTGGGGGCTCATAGCTCCCGCTCGGCGGGACAGCACGAAGTGCGAATGGTGCACCAATGAGTACGCGCGTTTCGAGTGACGCGATTGCCTCGAAGAGTTCCGAAACGGTGCTGTCGATCGAGAACCTCACGATCGACCTGCCCTCGTGGGCGGAGCGCGCGCATGCAGTGGAGAGCGTGTCGATCGAGCTGGGACGGGACGAGATCGTCTGCATCGTCGGTGAATCCGGCTCGGGTAAATCGGTGATGGCGCGTGCCGCGCTGGGGCTTTTCCCCTCCCGACACGTGCGTCCCAGTGGCGGCCGCATTCTCTTCGAGGGCGAGAACCTGCTGGCTGCTACGGAGGAGCGGCTGCGCGAGTTGCGCGGTAGCCGCCTCGCGATGATTTTCCAGGAGCCGATGACAGCGTTGAATCCCTTGCTCACAATCGGACGTCAGATCGAGGAAGCAATCGAGGTTCATCAGCCGCGGTCGTCGGAGCCTCGCCGCAAGCGCGTGCTCGACATGCTTGCCTCGGTTCACCTGCCCGACCCCCAGGCGATCTACGGTGCGTATGCGCACCAGGTTTCCGGCGGGCAGCGTCAGCGCGCGATGATCGCGATGGCGCTCGTGCTCGAGCCCGACGTGCTGATTGCCGACGAGCCTACAACCGCTCTGGATGTCACCACACAGGCACAGATCCTGGCGCTGATCCGTGAGGTGCAGCGAGCGCGACATATGGGCGTGCTCTTCATCACTCACGATTTCGGCGTGGTCGCGGAAATCGCGCACCGCATCGTGGTCATGCAGCACGGCCGCGTGGTCGAACAAGGCGCTGCTACCGACATTTTGGAGGCGCCGCGGGAGGATTACACGCGCATGTTGCTGGCGGCGGTCCCCGATCTAGTCCCGGCTGCGCGCGACAAGAATTTCTCGCCCGAAGCGGTCGCGCTGCACGTCTCAGGGCTGGAGAAGAATTATCGGTCGCGCCGAGGTTTCTTCGGGCGTGCAGTCAGGTCAGTCCACGCGGCGAAGGGCGTGCGCTTCGAGATCCGCCGCGGCGAGACGCTGGCGATCGTCGGTGAATCGGGCTCCGGAAAATCCACGGTCGCGCGCTGCGTCACGCGTCTCGTCGAACCGGATGCGGGTGAGATTCGGATCGGTAACGTCGATTTTGCGGCACTGTCGCAGGCAGCGCTTCGGCCTGTCAGGAAGCGCATCCAGATGGTGTTTCAGGATCCTTACAGCTCGCTTGATCCGCGGCACACCGTAGGCAACCTGATTGCAGAAGGGCCGATCGTGCACGGCATGCTTGCGCGCAAGGCCATGGAACGCGCGCGCGAACTGCTCGAGCTGGTCGGACTGGATGCGCGAGCCGCGGACCGTTACCCACACGAGTTCTCTGGCGGTCAGCGCCAGCGCATCGGGCTCGCGCGCGCGCTCGCGCTCGATCCGGAGATTCTGGTCGCGGACGAGCCCGTTTCGGCGCTGGACGTTTCGGTGCAGGCGCAAGTGCTGCGGCTTCTTGCCGAGATCCGCGACCGCCTCGGGCTTACGATGCTGTTCATCACACATGATCTGCGTGTCGCGGCACAAGTGTGTGACTCGATTGCAGTGATGCGCTACGGCGAGATCGTCGAGATGGGCACAACGAAGAGTGTGTTCGCGCAGCCGCGCCATGCCTATACGCGCGAGCTGTTGGCAGCAGTGCCTGGCCGCGCCTGGAGCGAGCGTCGCACGCGCACCACGGGCACGACATGAAAACACCGATTGCCCCCTGTCCAGAAAGAACGTCGTGAGCCTGCCTGCGTTTCCGTTCGGCGACGTGGGCCTGGAGTCCTTCGCGACCGCCTTTCGCGCGGGACGAATTCGCTCGCGCGATGTCACGCAGGACATCCTTGCCCGAATCGATGCGCTGCAGCCGCGCCTGGCTGCCTACTCGTACCTCGATCACGAAGGCGCGCTCGCTCGCGCTACCGCGCTGGACGCAATGCACTCGGCGGGAATTGACCTCGGCCCGTTAATGGGCATGCCGATCGCGCTGAAGGATTTGTTCAGTGTTCGCGGCATGCCGACGAACGCCGGCAGCCGAGTCGATGTGAGTGATCTTGTGCCGCCACAAGGGCGCTTCGTCACCGCGCTACTGCGTGCGGGCTGCGTGGTCCTCGGCAAGACGGCCACCACCGAATTCGCGATGGGCGGCATCAACCTCACGCATCGCCTGCCGTGGAACCCGTGTGATCCCGAGATTGCGAGAATGACGGGTGGCTCGAGTCACGGCTCCGCAGTCGCGATGGCTGCGGGAATGGCAGCGATCACCTTCGGCAGCGACACGGGTGGGTCGGTTCGCTGGCCGGCGGCGTTGTGCGGAACCGTCGGGTACAAGGCGAGCACCGACCACTGGCCCGTAGAGGGTGTCTTCCCACTGTCGAAGAACATGGACAGTCTCGGCGTGTTTACCAGCAGCGCCGCGGACGCCGCGTTCGTGGAAGCAGCAATGCGCGGGCAAGCCAGCACGCGGTCGCGCCCGATCGATCAGCTTGTGCTGGGTGTTCCGACCGAGCACTACTTCGACAATATCGATCGCGATGTGCGAGCGTGTTTCGACGAGGCAGTGGCGCGCTTGCGCTCGTGCGGCGTACGCCTGGCGCCGACCGGCGTTCCCGAGGCACACGAGCGCGAGGTATTGTTCGCGCGCCTGCTGCCTGCAGAATGGCTTGCATTTTTCGGCCGCGAGCGTTTCGTTGCCAGCAAGCAGGATATGGATCCTGTCGTGCAGGCACGGGCGAGTGCGGGCCTGGGCGTTGCCGCCGACGAGTACCTGCGTTACGAAAAACG
>JBDTQZ010000223.1:0-4654 GCA_039931935.1 Burkholderiaceae bacterium
GTTCCAGCTCGAACGGCGGCGCCGGCGGCTCGAAGAACCTACCCATCGGCGCGTAGATAAAGATCGGAATGGTGAAGATCAGGCAAATCCAGAAACGGTTGCGCATGTCGCGCACCATGGCCGGCAGATCCTTGCCGCCATGGCCCATCTCATGCGCCATTTCCGCTGTGTTCGAGGGCTGCGCTATCGGCGCCTTTTTGCCGTCGACGGCGGAAGTAGTTAGCGCCGGCACGGCGGACGCGACGGTGAGGGCTTTCTGTGCATCGGCTGCCGGCGTTGAGCCGAGGGCCGGCGCAGCTTCCGGCATTGCTGTTGTTGCATGCTTGCGTTCGAGCTCATGTTCGCCCATGAAAGGCTAACTGCAACAACCGGCTTTTGTCTGACTCTTGTCATCCGCGTCGACTTCATAACCCGCCTGCTCGACAGCCGCACGCAGTTGCGCGGGCGAAGTGGCATTTTCGTCGAATTCAATTCTCGCTGCCCCGGGCTTGAGTGTCACAGCCACGTCCTTTACGCCGTCGACTGCATTCAGCGCCTTGGTGACATTGCTGACGCAACCGCCGCACGTCATTCCGCCGACTTTCATTGTTTCCGTTCTCATGGGGAGTTCCTTGGTAAGTTGAATTTGACGAACAAAGCCTTGCTTCTAGCCGCACGGTACGAGTCGATTGCAAGTCTGTCGGTGCGGTGCGCCGCATAGCACGATGGAGTTCAGTTCAGGCAGTCCAGACAAATCAGTGCTTAGAGATGCTTTCTTGCATGTGCGGACCATCGGGCATCGCGGCGGTCAACTATCCATTGCGTAAACGCAATGCGTTGCCGATCACCGATACCGACGAAAGCGCCATGGCCGCCGATGCAATGATCGGACTCAGCAACCAGCCCGTCAGTGGATACAGAACGCCGGCAGCGAGCGGCACGCCGGCAGCGTTGTAAACGAACGCGAAGAACAGGTTCTGCCGGATGTTGCGCATCACCGCGCGCGACAACAGGCGCGCTCGCACAATGCCGTTCAAGTCGCTCTTGACCAGCACGATGCGCGCAGATTGCATCGCGATGTCGGTTCCGTGGCCCATCGCGATGCCGACGTTTGCCGCCGCCAGCGCGGGTGCATCGTTGATCCCGTCTCCCGCCATCGCGACGACATGGCCTTGCGCCTGCAGCTCCTTGATCAGTGCGTTCTTGTCGGCCGGCAGCACTTCGGCACGGAAATCGACGATGCCGAGCTTCGCAGCCACTGCGGCTGCGGTCGCGGCGCCGTCACCGGTAGCCATCACGACCCGTACGCCGGCGTCGTTCAGCGCACGAATTGCCGCCGCAGTCGTCGGTTTGATCGGATCGGCGATCGCGAGCAGTCCGAGCACGCGGTTCTCGACCCCGACAAACACGACGGTGTTGCCCTCGCCGCGAAGACGATCCGCCTCGGCGGTCAGTGGGGCGAGATCGATTCCCGCTTCGGCGAGGAAGCGCGCGCTGCCGAGGCGCAGGCGGCCTTCCGGTGCTTTGCCTTGGACCCCACGTCCAGTGATCGATTCGAACTCGTTGACGGCGATCGGCGTCACACCGCGCTCGTTCGCAGCGGCGAGAATCGCCTGCGCGAGCGGATGCTCGCTCGATACTTCCAGGCCGGCGGCCGCCGCCAGCACCTCGCTCTCACTGGCGCCTGCAGCTGCAGTAATGCCGACCACGCGCGGCTTGCCTTCGGTCAGCGTGCCGGTCTTGTCGACCACCAGCGTATCGACCTTCTGCATCAATTCGAGCGCTTCCGCGTCGCGTATGAGCACGCCCATCTGCGCGCCGCGGCCGACGCCGACCATAATCGACATCGGAGTCGCGAGGCCGAGCGCACACGGGCACGCGATGATCAGCACGCTAACTGCAACGACCAGCGCGTTGATGTAGCGCGGCTCGGGTCCGACGACTATCCAGACCACTGCAGCAATCATCGCGGTCAGCACCACAGCCGGCACGAACCAGCTCGCGACGATATCCGCGAGCCTTTGGACCGGCGCACGCGTGCGACCCGCCTCGGACACCATCTGCACAATCTGCGCCAGCAATGTATCGGCGCCGACGCGTTCGGCGCGCATAACGAAACTGCCGGTCTGATTGACGGTTGCGCCCGTCACCTTTGCGCCCGCTTCCTTGGTCACCGGCAGCGGCTCGCCAGTCATCATTGATTCGTCGACATTCGAGCGGCCTTCGAGCACGACGCCATCGACTGGCACCTTGTCGCCCGGCCGCACGCGCAACCGGTCGCCGGCATGCACCTGGTCGAGCGCGACTTCACGCTCCTGGCCATCGGCGTCGATGCGCAAGGCCGTCGGCGGAGCGAGTTCGAGCAGCGCGCGTACCGCGGACGAGGTTTGCGAGCGTGCGCGCAACTCAAGCACCTGGCCTAGGATTACAAGCGTCGTGATGATCGCAGCGGCCTCGAAGTACAGCGGCGGCGCGCCATTCATCATGAATGCGGCGGGCAGCAGCTGCGGAAACAACAGCGCAAAGACACTGAAGCCATAGGCCGCTGCGACGCCGAGCGCAATCAACGTGAACATGTTCGGCGAGCGATTGACAATCGACCGCCAACCTAGCTTGAAGAAGAAGGCTCCGCACCAGAGCACGACCGGCGTCGCAAGCACGAGTTGAGTCCAGCCAACCCACGGTCCCAATGCCTTGACCAACTGCTGATGCAACGCGGGCACCATCTCGCTCATCGCCATCAGCGCGATCGGCAGCGATAGCGCCGCAGCGATCCACAACCGACGCGTCATCGTTCTCAGCTCGGTGTCGTCGGTGGCGACCGATGCATCGAGGGGTTCGAGCGCCATGCCGCAGATCGGACAGCTGCCCGGTCCGACCTGGCGAATCTGCGGATGCATCGGGCAGGTGTAGATGGCGCCGGACTGCATCGCCTCGACAGCAGGTGCCGGGCGCGGTTTCAAATACTTTGCGGGGTCTGCCGAAAACTTGGCCGCGCATCCGGCGCTACAGAAGAAGTAATCGGTGCCTGCGTGCGCTACGCGATGCTTCGACTGCCGTGTGACCTTCATGCCACAGACCGGATCGATCAGCGCTTCGGCTGCCGGTGCAACCGCCGCGTCGTTGCCGTGGCCGCAGCAGGCGGGGTGCTCGTCGTGGCCCGAATGCCCCACCGCAGCCGTGCCGTTCGCGCTCGCTTGATCTTTCATTGACGCCTCCAACATCGTTGACACGTACGGTACACTCCGTAGTCAACCCCAGAGTCAAGGAGTTTTCGTGCCTGACGGATCTCTGACAATTGGCCGGCTGGCGCGCGCCGCCGAGGTCGGCATCGAAACGGTGCGCTATTACCAGCAACGCAAGCTATTGCCGGTGCCTGCAACTCACGGCGCCTTCCGTCATTACAACGCCGATGCGGTGAATCGCATCCGTTTTATCAAGCGTGCTCAGGAGCTGGGCTTTTCGCTCGCCGAAATCGGCGAGCTGCTGAAACTTCAGGACGGCGTCGACCGCCGCGCGATTCGCCGTATCTCGTCCGAGCGCTTGGCGCAGATCGAAACCAAGCTGACCGATCTGAAACGGATGCAGCGCGTGCTCAAGCAGCTGGTTGCGGAATGCGAAGTTGCGGGAACGAATCACCCGTGTCCAATCATCGAAGCCCTGACCGCGCGTAGATGAAACGATTATCCAAGCCCTGGATACGCGCCTGCGAGACCCGGTGCGCTGCGTTCTGCGCTCAAGTCTTGGGCGGTTGAGGGCCCGAGCGAAGATATTTCACGCCGGCCGCAATCGCCACCACCAGCAACACGATGATCAAAATTCCGATCACAGCGCCGCCGCCCATCATCCAACCCATTCCTTCCATGTTCATCATGCAACACCTCATATCACACTTCTCGCTCGATCTTCGGAGTTGATGAGTTTGATCACTACAGCAGCACTCTTCGTGGCAACGGCCATCGCCGAGATTGTTGGCTGTTATCTGCCTCTGTTATGGATTAAAGATCGCGCGCCAGTGTGGGTACTGCTACCTGGGGCCGCTTCATTAGCTTTGTTTGTTTGGCTGCTAACGCTCCATCCGACTGATGCCGGCCGGGTCTATGCGGCTTACGGCGGTGTTTATGTGGCCATTGCCCTCGCTTGGCTGTGGCTGATCGAAGGGGTGCGGCCGAGTATATGGGACATCACGGGCGCAGCCGTCGCCGTGCTCGGCATGGCAATTATCATGTTTGCGCCAAAAGGGTAGCGAAATCGCGGCGCGCGCGCTTGACCTAAGAAGAAAGGTAAGCGGGCGCGGTGTTACACGTTCGCCTGTACAGCATCGTGGGCCCTCTAAAGCATGTAGCCGACATCCGAGGCGCCAGTCGGATAGGCGAACATCGTTGTCTTGAGATCCTCGGCCGTAAGGCCGTGGCGGATGGCTAGCGCAAACACGTTGATGGTCTCGTCGACATGCGGGCCCACGAGATGGGCGCCAAGGACTTGATCTGTGTTTTCGTCGACGATGACCTTGAACCCATAGACTGGCTCGGCCGCCTGGCGCGCGGTGAACCAGGCGGACGCCTTCTGCGACTTGACGCGTACCTTGCCTCCCTGCGCGCGCGCCTGGGCCTCGGTCAGTCCGACGGCCGCAATGGGCGGGATGGTGAATGCCACGCTCGGCACACCGTTGTAG
>JBDTQZ010000224.1:0-4644 GCA_039931935.1 Burkholderiaceae bacterium
GATCATCTTCATTACAGGGCACGGCGACGTGCCCATGACGGTCCAAGCCATGAAGGCTGGAGCGGTTGAATTCTTAACGAAACCATTCAGTGATGAGGTGCTCTTGGGCGCCGTCAGGCAAGCCCTCAAACGCAGTCGCCTCCTTCTCGGTCATGAGGCGGAGATGCAGGCTCTCCGAGATTGTCATGCGTCACTGACTCCTCGCGAACGCCAGGTCATGGCGCTAGTGGTGACCGGGCTGTTGAATAAACAGGTCGGTGGCGAACTCGGCATCAGCGAGCCCACGGTGAAGACACACCGAGGCCACGTGATGCGAAAGATGAAGGCCGGCTCTCTCGCCGACCTGGTGAATATGGCCGCGAGGCTCCGCCTCGCATCTGCGCCGAAAAGCTGACGCTCCGCCGACCGGTCGTTCTCCGCTAGCTCTTCTTCCCCTTAGCCGCTGAAGGCCACCGACAAGGTAGTACTACGTCAAGTTGCTACCTGACTAAATCAGCCGCCCTACTGTTTGGACACGGCGCCCGACGCGGTGAAGCGCAGCGCACGACGGCTCAATGTCCGCTTGCATCCCCGTGGCGGCTGGCCTCGAACAGGAACCAGGTGCGCCGCTCGGTTTCATCGATCCAGATTTCGAGCAAACTGGCTGTGGCGACGTCGCGGTGCTCATCGCAGACGTTGTGGGCCTCGCGCAGCCGCGCGACAAGCATCTTGTTGTCCTCTCGCAACTCCGCGAGCATGTCCAGCGGCTCGACGTACTCGGCATCGTTGTCTGAAACGCGTTGAGTGCGGCCGATGTGACCGATCGACCTGAGTGTGGACCCGCCTACCTTTCGGATGCGCTCCGCGATCGGGTCGGTCATGGCGAAAAGTTGGTCGCCCTGTTCGTCGAGCAGCAAATGGTAGTCACGGAAATGCGGCCCGCTCATGTGCCAGTGGAAGTTCTTGGTTTTCAAGAATAACGCGAACACGTCTGCCAAGATGCCGTTCATGGCGGCAGCGATGTCTTTGGTCGCCGGCGAGGCCAGGTCTGTTGGCGTGGCGAGCGGCAGTTGCTGTCGTTGCTTGAGCTCTTGCGTCTTCGTTGCGGTGACTGTCTTCATGACTTAACTCCTTGTTTGTTTATCATCCCCGAGTGCTACCATGAGTCGAGCACAATCCCTGTGGGGCACGTTTAACGGCTCGCTTCGATCCGGCAACACCGACAATCACGAGCGCGCCGGATTGGCTTTTTCCGGGTTGATCTCATATTTGCGTAGCGCATCTGACACAGTCGCCACGTCCAACTGTTGCTCGTCAGCCAGCGCCTTCAGTGCCGCTATGGCAATGTAAAAGCGATCGACCTCGAAGAATTTGCGTAATTGCGTGCGAGTGTCCGATCGGCCGAAACCGTCGGTACCCAACACGACATAACGGCCGGGCACAAAGGCGCGGATCTGATCGGCATAGGCCTTCATGTAATCACTGGCGGCGACAGTCGGCACGTCACGATCGTTCAGGCATATTTCGACATGACTCCGGTGCGGCTCGTCGTCCGGATGCAACAAGTTCCATCGCTGGCAGTCCAATCCTTCCCGGCGCAATTCGGTGAAACTGGTGACGCTCCATACGTCCGCGCGCACTCCGAAGTCCCGCTGCAGAAGCTCGGCGGCCGCGATGACCTCACGTAGGATCGTACCGCTCCCTAATAACCGTACACGCTGCGCCTTTCCCCCGGGCGCTTCCTTGCTTTCCGAAAACAGATACATCCCCTTGAGGATTCCCTGCTCGCTGCCGACCGGTAACGGCGGATGACGATAGTTCTCGTTCATCATCGTGATGTAATAGAACACGTCCTCCTGTTCCCGGTACATGCGGCGCAGCCCGTCGTGCACAATGACCGCCAGCTCGTAAGCAAACGCGGGGTCGTAGGAGATGCAGTTGGGAATGGTGGACGCGAGGACGTGGCTATGACCATCCTGGTGCTGCAAACCCTCACCCGCCAGCGTGGTTCGCCCCGCGGTGCCGCCCATCAGAAACCCTCGACAGCACATGTCTCCGGCGGCCCAGGCCAGATCGCCGAAACGTTGAAAACCGAACATCGAGTAGTAGCTGAAGAACGGAATGAGGCTGACGCCGTGAGTGCTGTAAGCAGTGGCTGCGGCGATCCAGGAACAAAACGCCCCGGCTTCGGTGATGCCCTCCTGCAGGATCTGGCCTCTCTCGTCCTCACGATAGTACGTTAGCTGCCCGGCATCCTGCGGTTGATACCGCTGCCCTTGCGCAGCATAAATACCGACCTGGCGGAACATACCCTCCATGCCGAAAGTGCGCGCCTCGTCGGGGACGATCGGGACCACCAGCTTCCCGATGTTCTTGTCCTTGAGCAGCACCGACAACAGTCGCACGAAAGCCATAGTGGTGGACATCTCGCGGTCTTCGGTGCCTTTCAGCAGCGTCTCGAACGCGCCTAGCTCGGGCACTTCGAGCCGCGCCGCCTTTCGTCGCCGAACGGGCAGCACCCCTCCCATCGCCAAGGTTCGCGCCCTGAGGTACCGCATTTCAGGACTGTCCTCCGGAGGCTTATAGAACGGCATTTCGGCGATGACGTCGTCCGCAATGGGAATACGGAAGCGATCGCGAAACGCCTTCAACGCTGGCTCCCTCATCTTCTTTTGCTGGTGGGCTATGTTCTGAGCCTCGCCGGCGAATCCCATGCCGTAGCCCTTGACGGTCTTGGCCAGAATAACGGTCGGCTGACTCTTGTGTTTTACGGCCGCCGCAAAGGCCGCGTAGACTTTGTGCGGATCGTGACCGCCGCGATTCAGGCGCCAGATGTCTTCGTCGGTTAGGTCGGACACCAGATTCAGCAGTTCCGGATATTTGCCAAAAAAATGCTTGCGGACATAAGCTCCATCATTGGCCTTGTAGTTTTGAAAGTCACCGTCTACCGCCTCTTCCATGCGCTGTACAAGCAGTCCTTTACTGTCCCTGGCCAGCAGCGGATCCCAGTAAGAACCCCAGATGACCTTGATGACATTCCATCCGGCGCCTCGGAACACGCCTTCCAACTCCTGGATGATCTTGCCATTGCCGCGCACCGGGCCATCGAGACGCTGCAGGTTGCAGTTCACCACAAAGATCAGGTTGTCCAGAGATTCGCGCGCCGCCAGCGAGATCGCGCCAAGCGATTCCGGCTCGTCCATTTCCCCGTCACCGAGGAAGACCCAGACCTTGCGCCCTGCAGTGTCCACAATGTCGCGCTTCTGCAGGTACTTCATGAAGCGTGCCTGGTAGATCGCCTGGATCGCCCCCAGGCCCATTGACACTGTCGAGAATTGCCAGAAGTCCGGCATCAGCCAGGGATGCGGATAGGATGACAGTCCTCCGGCGTCGACCTCACGCCGGAACCTGCGCAGCTGATCCTCAGAGAGGCGACCTTCAAGGAAGGCGCGCGCATAGAACCCGGGCGAAGAATGACCCTGGAAGTAGATCAGATCTCCACCATGCTGTGGGCTTGGGGCGTGAAAGAAGTGGTTGAAACCGACTTCGTATAAGGTCGCCGCCGAAGCGTAACTGGCGATGTGCCCACCCAACTCGGAACTGTAGCGGTTCGCGTGCATCACCATCGCAAGGGCGTTCCAACGCACATAGGATCGCAGGTGTTGCTCCAACTCAGCATCACCCGGTGAGTGCTCCTGACGTTCTAGCGGAATAGTATTAACGTAAGGGGTATTTACACCGGAAGGAATGGCGACTCCGGATTGGCGTGCCGTGTGGCTAACTCGGCTTAACAGGTAATGCGCACGCTCCGTACCTTCGTACTCCAGCACCGATTCCATCGCGTCCAGCCATTCTCGCGTTTCCGCAGGATCGAGATCGACGCTATTCATCTGATGTCCATCACTTCGCTTTTGTGCCCTGGATCTGGTTCATCGTATCGATGGCGAGGCTCGCATGAGCGTACGCGCCACCCGCGCGCATCTCCGCTGCCACCCAGATTGCTTCCATCACTTCGTTTTGCGTGGCACCTGCCTTCAGCGCAGCGGCTGTGTGACCTCGAATGCAATATGGACACTGAGTCACATGCGCAACAGCCACCGCGATGAGTTGCTTCGTCTTTGACGCCAACGCACCATCGGCAAAGACCTGGGTACTGAATGCCTTGAATGCCGTGTGGATCTCCGGCGCAAGTTCCCGCCTTTGCGCGGCGAGTTCGGCTGTTGCCGATGGGAACAGAGGTCTATCCATTTTTCTCCTCCTCTACGGAACGTGGCGCATGTGCGGGTCATGGCAGGAACTGCCGCAAATATTGATTCTGGCCATGGAAAGCTGACTACTACACCCGCTCGATTATTCGGCCTGGCTCACCACGCAGGGCAAAACGCTTTCCCTGCACCGCCCTCTCGTTCAGTCCATATAAATATGCCTGAAACACCGTCGGCAAAAAATCAGGGCGATAAAAATGGTGAGTGAGTGGCTTGCGAATCATTACACTGTGCCCGGACTATTCGCCGCGCGTGAACAAGAAGTTGTTTTCTGCATGCGGCACGTGGCAGGCAAAACAGGCCGCGCGGCGTTCAATCCCCGGCCCGCCGCGCCGGCGCGCCCCGAGAACCGCGGCGCTGCGGCTCCGACGTCGCACCGCGTTCTCTATCTTGGCGGACG
>JBDTQZ010000225.1:0-4616 GCA_039931935.1 Burkholderiaceae bacterium
CGGCGGCTCGTACCGCGAGTTCCTGATGCCCGGCATCTTCGTGCAGACGATCTTCTTCGCCAGCGTTTGCTCGATGCCGTTTTTGATCTTTATCGGCTGCTTCAGCTTGTCGCCCGATATCTTCTCGGGTTTCTCATACTCGAAGAGCCTCGCGTCGACGCCTCGTTTGGCCATCTTGCCGGCGAGCACGTCACGGACTTGACCCAGCTTGAATTCATCGTCCGCGTACGCGGTCAGTTCGAAGTCCTTATGTTCGAAGCGCGCATCCGAGCCTTTGAAGTCGAATCGGTTGGCGATTTCCTTGTTGGCCTGATCGATTGCATTGCGCACTTCGACCATGTTGGGCTTGCAAACGATGTCGAACGACGGCATGACAGGTCTCCGCAAAGTCGGCGCAAGTGTATCGGCCTCTAAACTCGGGCCATGAAGGCTCTTGGCAAAGGCTTGATCGAACGCAACGTGTCATTGCGCTCGTTCAACACGTTCGGCGTCGAAGCCAGCACAGCACTGTTTGCCCGGGTGCGGTCTCTTGAAGACTTGCAGCAGGTGTTGACAGATCGCCGCGTGGCCGGCATGCCGCTGTTGATGTTGGGTGGCGGCAGCAATCTGCTTTTCACGCAGGACTTCGATGGTTTGGTTTTGAAGATTGAAATACCCGGCATAGAGCGCGACGAGGACGGCGTGCGTTGGCTGGTGAAGGTAGGCGCCGGCGAGAACTGGCACGCGATCGTTGAACGATTGATGGTTGACGACGTGCCCGGACTGGAGAACCTGGCGCTGATCCCCGGTTCGGTGGGCGCCGCACCGATTCAGAATCTTGGCGCCTACGGAGTCGAGCTCGCCGAGCGGTTTGATCGACTGCAGGCGTGGGATTTTGAGACTCAAGCGTTGCAGACGCTAACGGCAGATGAATGCGGTTTCGGATACCGTGACAGCATTTTCAAGCGCGCCAACGAATCGCGATTGATCGTTAGCGTCACGCTCGCGCTGCCCCGCCGCTGGACGCCAGTGACCGGATATGCGGATGTCGAAAACGAGTTGCGCGGTCAAAACATTGAGCAACCGAGGCCGCGTGACGTTTTTGACGCAGTCGTCGCGATTCGGCGGCGCAAATTGCCCGATCCCTTGCAGGTTGGAAACGCGGGCAGCTTTTTCAAGAATCCGGTGATATCGCGCCAGCAACGCGCGGCGCTGATCGAGCGTCATCCTTCGCTGGTCAGCTACGACATTGGCGGTGGCCGCTACAAGCTGGCCGCCGGCTGGCTGATCGACGCTTGCGGGCTCAAAGGGACGGTGCGCGGCCAAGCCGCCGTCTACGCAAAACAAGCGCTGGTGCTCGTCAATCTCGGTGGCGCTACCGGTACCGAGATCCTTGCACTGGCGCGCGAGGTGCAGGACGCTGTGAGAGCGAGGTTCGGCATCGAACTGGAACCCGAGCCTCGGATCATCTGACGCACCAGGCTGAGCGCAGCGGCGCCGCTAGACTTCCGCTTGGTCACCCTCCGCTAAAGGATCTCGCATGAACAAGGAAATAGTCTCGACACCGGACGCGCCGTCGGCGATTGGACCCTATTCGCAGGCGGTCAAGACCGGGTTGGTCGTCTTTACGTCGGGGCAGATCGGACTCGATCCGGCGTCCGGTGAATTGCGGCAGGATTTCGAGGCGCAGGTGCGGCAGGCATTCAAGAATCTGGCGGCAGTGGCCAAGGCAAGCGGTGGGTCGCTGGCGAATGCCGTGAAGTTCACCCTGTTTCTGACTGACCTCGGGCAGTTTGCCAAGGCCAACGCGATCATGGGCGAGGTGGTGCCGAAGCCTTATCCGGCACGATCGACGGTTGGTGTCGCGAGTTTGCCGCGCGGCGCGCAATTCGAAGTCGAAGCGATCCTGGTTCTGTAGCCGTTGGCTGCCCGCAAGGTCCCCAGCGAAGCGAACGCTGCATCGAGCAACACGATCGCAGCCCGGCTGGTGCGCGCTGGACTGATTTCCGATTGGGATTTCGTTTTGCATTTGCCGCTGCGCTACGAAGACGAAACGCGCATCACACCCATTGCAGATTTGATCGCAGGTAACGAATCGTTAGTCGAGGCTGAAGTGCTCTCGGCCGATGTCGTGTATCGCGGCAAACGGCAACTGCGTGTAACGGTACGCGACGAGACGGCCCAACTGATGCTGCGCTTTCTCAATTTCTACTCTTCGCAGATCGAGCAGTTGGCGGTTGGTCGTCGATTTCGGATCTTCGGCCTCGTCCGCGCAGGATTGGCCGGCGCTGAAATGATTCATCCGCGCATGCGGGCGTGTGACAGCGGCGATCCTTTGTCAAAGTCGTTGACGCCTGTATATCCGTCGCCGGAGGGCATCCCGCAATCGTGGCTGCGCAAACGAATCGATCGCGCACTGCGCGACGTCGACATCGATGACGTGTTGCCTGCGGCGATGCGTGGGCATCATCAATTGGATGGCTTGAAAGATTCAGTTGAGCGCTTGCACCGGCCACCGCCGGATGCGGATGCGCTTGCACTTCAACAGCGTACCGATCCGGCGTGGCGTCGCTTGATGTTCGATGAATTGCTGGCGCAGCAGCTTGCGTTGCGCGCGGCACGCGAGGCGCGCGCCGACCGTCGCGCGCCTGCGCTCGCGGCCGACGGCTCCATCAGCACAAAGCTGCGCGCTCAGTTGCCGTTTGCATTGACTGCGGCCCAGAATCGCGTATGGGATGAGATCGAACGTGACCTCGCGCGTGCGCAGCCGATGCATCGCCTATTGCAAGGCGACGTCGGCAGCGGCAAGACGGTGATTGCGGCGCTGGCTGCCGCACGCGCTATTGAAAATGGATTTCAGGCTGCATTGATGGCGCCGACCGAAATCTTGGCGGAGCAGCATTTCCGCAAAGTCGCCGAATGGTTGGCGCCTGTCGGCGTGAGAATCGAATGGCTCGCGGGGCGTTTGACGCCGGGCGCCAAGCGCGCGGCGCAGGAGGCGATCGCGAACGGGCAGGCACAATTGATCGTCGGGACGCATGCGTTGATTCAGGACGCGGTTGCGTTTGCGCGCCTGGGTTTGGCGATCGTCGACGAGCAGCACCGTTTCGGCGTCGCTCAGCGGCTGACGCTGCGTGGCGGCGCGGACGGCAATGCGCCGCACCTGTTGATGCTCTCGGCCACACCGATCCCCCGTACGTTGGCAATGAGCTATCTGGCGGATCTCGACGTGTCGGTCATTGACGAATTGCCGCCCGGGCGCAGACTGGTGGTGACCAAGCTCATCTCGACACACCGCCGCGACGAAGTGATGCAGCGGATACGTGCGGACGTGGCAGCCGGCCGCCAGGCGTACTGGGTGTGTCCGTTGATCGAATCGAGTGAAGTGCTCGAAGTCGCGGCGGCCACCGAAACGTTCGAGCGCATTACGCAGATGCTGGCCGGCCTGCGTATCGGCCTGCTGCATGGGCAACTGCCGTCGGCAACGAAAACCGAGGTGATGCAGCGCTTTGAGCAACGCCAACTTGACGTGCTCGTCGCCACTACAGTGATCGAAGTCGGCGTCGACGTGCCCAATGCAACGCTGATGGTGATCGAACACGCGGAGCGGTTCGGGCTCGCCCAGCTGCACCAGTTGCGTGGCCGCGTTGGCCGCGGTGGCGATCAGAGTTTTTGCATTCTGATGTTCGAGGAGCCACTCTCCGAGCCTGCGCGCGAACGTCTGAAAGTGATCTATGAGACCCATGATGGCTTCGAGATTGCGCGGCGAGACCTGACGATGCGCGGGCCGGGCGAGTTTCTGGGTGCGCGCCAGTCAGGGATGCCTCTGTTGCGCTTTGCTGATCTGCAGCGCGATGCGCAGCTCGTCGAACAGGCGCGCGCCGCCGCGACTGAGCTGCTGGTGGAGAATCCAGCGATAGCGCGTCAGCATGTACAACGCTGGTACGCGGCCTCGAACGAATTTTTGACTGCATGACCGCCCATCCATGACATTGACAGAGCTCCGCTATGTCGTCGCCGTCGCTCGCGAGCGGCATTTCGGCCGTGCGGCGGATGCCTGCTTCGTCAGCCAGCCGACCTTGTCGGTCGCAATCAAGAAGCTCGAAGATGAATTGGGAATGCAAATCTTCGAGCGCCGGACCAACGATGTGACGATGACACCGGCTGGCGAGCGCGTCGTCGGGCAGGCGCAGCGCACGCTGGATGAAGCCAGCCGCATCAAGGAAATCGCTCGGCAGGGCAAGGACCCGTTGTCGGGCCCCTTGCGGCTTGGCGTGATTTATACGATCGGCCCGTATCTGTTACCTGCACTGGTCCGGCAGTTGCTGAAAGACGCCCCACAAATGCCTCTGCTGCTGACCGAGAACTTCACGGTCAAACTGGTTGACCTGCTGAAAAACGGGGAGGTCGACGTCGCGATCATGGCATTACCGCTGCCCGAAGCGGGACTTGTGCTGCAGCCGGTTTACGACGAGCCGTTCGTGATCGCCGTTCCGCGCCTGCATCCATGGTCGAAGCGAAAAGCGATCCCAAGCGAGGACCTGAAAAAGGAGACGATGTTGCTGCTCGGGACCGGGCATTGCTTCCGGGATCAGGTCCTGGAAGTGTGCCCGGAGTTATCGCGTTTCTCGACTTCG
>JBDTQZ010000226.1:0-4615 GCA_039931935.1 Burkholderiaceae bacterium
ACGAACGCCGAAGTAACCGGCAATGCGAAATTGGAATTGCGGCTTGCAATCCCGCTGGTGCATGCGTCTGACAGTAAGGTGGCCGGCACGCTGAATTTCGCCACCAACGACGTGCAGCTGGTTGACGCGCCGTTGTTTTCTCGAGTTACGGGCACCCTCCAGTTCACCGAGGCCGGGGTGCGAAACACGAGCTTGAACGCCTCGGTTCTCGGGGGCCAGACGAGAATCGAAACCAGCACGCGCGCGGACGGCGAGCCGACCTTCACAGCCACCGGCATCGCAACCGTTCCAGCACTGCGGCGCGCTGTCAGCCTGAGCCCGGTGCAGCACCTGCTCGATCGCTCGCAAGGTCAGGCGCGCTACGTCGCGACGTTGACACTGAAGCCGTCACCCGAAGTCAGGGTCGAAAGCGACTTGATAGGCATTGCGATTGACGGCATTGCGCCGCTGCGCAAGACCGCTCAGGAATCAATGCCACTGCGGATCGAGCGGGTACCGGTCGCCGTTGACAGCGACGAATGGCGCGTCGCTGCCGGGCGAGCGCTCGCCGTGCGCGTCGAACGTCGGCGCGAAAGAGGTGAGCTGCGAATCGTGCGCGGCGTGATCGCGCTAAACGAACCTGCAAACTTGCCCGAAGCTGGGATGCTGATCCTGGCTACTGTCCCTCGCCTCGACCTCGAAGCGTGGTCGGCCTTTCTCGGTAGTGCGGAGCTGCCGTCAAAGCCATCGGCGGCTGCGTCTACGGTTCCTGAGATCGATCTGTTTGCGGTCCGCACGCCCGAATTGGTGTTAATGGGCCGGACGTTCCGCAACGTGACGCTGGGCGCATCGCGCACGACGGATGGCGGTTTCAACGCGAACATAGTCTCCGACGGCGTCTCTGGTTATGTGGCATGGAAGCCCGAGCAGATCACGGCGCGCCTGTCGCGCCTGTCGATCCCTTCAGCACGCAAGAGCGAAGTGGTGGACGCGTTAAATTCGCCGCAGTCGGAATTGCCCGCACTCGACATCGCCGCTGAACAATTCGAGTTGTCGGACATGAAGCTCGGCCGGCTTGAACTGGTGGCGCAGAACGGCGGCGCGTCCAGCGCGCCGACCTGGAGCGTGCGGCGTTTCGACATTACGAATCCCGACATGAAGTTTTCAGCGACGGGCGAGTGGGCGCCGGCCGCGGGCAGCAAAGCGCGGCGTACCAAGATGAGCTTCAAGCTCGACGCCCGCGATGCGGGCGCAACACTCGACCGTTTGGGATTTTCCGGCGCAATGGCAAGTGGCAAGGGAGGTCTGGAAGGCGATCTCGAGTGGCTCGGGTCGCCACTGGATATCGACTACACAACTTTGTCAGGGAAGCTCGCCCTCAGCGTGGACAACGGCCGGTTTTTGAAAGTCGACACCGGCAATGCAGCGCGTTTGCTGAGCCTGCTGTCATTGCAATCGTTGTCACGCACGCTGCTGTTTGACGCCGGACGCCCGTTTTCGGAAGGCTTTGCCTATAACGCGATCCGTGCGGACGCTACGGTGGCGCAGGGCATCATGTTTACCAGCAACTTCCGTATGACCGGCGCGACTGCGACAGTACTGATGTTGGGAACCATTAACCTGCGCAACGAAACGCAGCAATTGCAGCTGGTGGTGCTGCCTGAAATCGATGCGAGTACGGCAGCTCTCGCGCTTGGCGTTGCCAATCCGATCCTGGGCCTGGGGGCGTTTCTCGCGCAATACGTGCTGCGTAATCCGCTCTCGAAAGCATTCGCGCTCGAGTACGACATTGCAGGCACGTGGACCGATCCAACTATCACGCGCCGCGGCCGAGTGGACGGCGCAAACGCGGAGTCGATCAAGTGAAATCCACGGTACGCGTTGCCGGTGTGCAAATGGTTTCGACTACCGATGTCGACCAAAACCTGCGCGCCGCTGCGGCCCTGATCGCGCAAGCGGCCGACGGCGGCGCACAAGTGGTCGCATTGCCTGAGTATTTTTGTCTGATGGGCCAGCGCGATACCGACAAGGTGGCACGGCGCGAAGCCGACGGCAATGGACCGATTCAGGACTTTCTCGCCAACCAGGCACGTCAGCACCGGGTGTGTTTGGTTGGAGGCACGCTGCCGCTGGTCGCGCCAGAGAATGATCGTGTTCTGAACAGCTTGCTTGTGTACGGTCCGGCCGGCGAGCGCGTCGCCCGCTACGACAAGATTCACTTGTTCCGCTTCAGCCGGGGCAAGGAGAACTACGACGAATCGTTGACGATCGCACCGGGCACTGAAGTGGCGAGTTTCAAGCTGGCGACCGAAGACGGCATTCGGCTACGGGTCGGCCTATCGATCTGCTACGACCTGCGCTTCCCGGAGCTGTACCGCGCGATGCCGCGACCGGATCTGATTGTTGTTCCTTCGGCCTTTACCGCGACTACCGGACGCGCGCACTGGGAAGTCTTGTTGCGTGCCCGCGCAATCGAAAACCTGGCATACGTGCTCGCACCTGCCCAGGGCGGAAGGCACCAAAACGGACGCTCGACGCACGGTCATACGATGCTGATCGACCCATGGGGCGCGGTTGTTGCAGAGCGGTCCGACGGCGAAGGGGTTGTCTTCGGCGATATCGACCCACAGTTGATCGCTGATTCACGTGCTTCTTTACCCGCCCTGGAACATCGGGTGCTGAACTAGGCCCCGTACAATTGCCAATTCTTCGCTGCAACGTTCAATGAGAATCTCTGACCCCGCCCTGGCCCGCCTTGCCACCGCCAAGCAACTGCTGCTCGACCCGTTCGGCTTGGACGAGGCGCAGCTGCAGCGCGTGCTGGCGACCATTTTCGAGCACCGTACCGATTACGCCGATTTGTACTTTCAGTATTCGCGCAGCGAGTCTTTTTCGCTCGAAGAAGGCATCGTCAAGAGCGGCAGCTTTGATATCGAACAAGGCGTCGGTGTGCGGGCAATCGTCGGCGATAAGACTGCGTTTGCCTACTCCGACGATATCTCGCTCGAGTCGTTGACCGAAGCGGCAATTTCCGCACGGTCGATCGCGCGTCATGGCGCCGGCAAGGTGAGAGTCGCACCAAAGGTTGCCGTTCGTTCGCAGTCGGCCCGCTACGAAGATGATGATCCGGTGGCGTCGCTGGATGCAGCAGCCAAGGTGCGGATGCTTGAGAAGGTTGAACAGCTAGCGCGCGCACGCGACCCGCGCGTCAAGCAGGTGATGGCGAGCGTCGGCGCCGATTACGACGTGATTCTGGTCGCTCGCAGCGATGGCGTGCTGGCCGGCGACGTGCGTCCACTGGTGCGCGTGTCGGTCAACGTCATTGTTGAGCAAGATGGTAAACGCGAGCAGGGGCATTACGGTGGTGGTGGCCGACACGATCTTTCGTTCTTCACCGAAGAGCGTCTTGCGGAGTACGCGGATCGCGCAGTCGATCAGGCGTTGATCAATCTCGTTGCAGATCCCGCACCTGCAGGCATCATGCCGGTCGTTCTGGGTCCCGGCTGGCCCGGCATTTTGTTGCACGAAGCGGTGGGGCACGGACTCGAAGGTGACTTCAACCGAAAAGGCTCGAGCGCATTCGCGGGCAAGGTCGGGCAGCGCGTGGCGTCGAAGGGAGTTACCGTCATCGACGACGGCACGATTGCGAACCGCCGCGGATCATTGAGCATCGACGATGAAGGGAATGCGACGCAGCGCACCGTGATGATCGAAGACGGAATTCTGCGCGGCTACATTCAGGATTCTCTGAACGCCCGGTTGATGAACGTTGCACCGACCGGTAACGGCCGGCGTGAGTCGTTTGCGCATTTGCCGATGCCGCGAATGACCAACACGTACATGCTCGCCGGCGACAAAGATCCGGATGAAATTGTGCGCTCGGTCACCAGAGGCATCTACGCCACAAATTTCGGCGGCGGTCAGGTCGATATCACCAACGGCAAGTTCGTGTTCAGCATGGCCGAGGCTTACATGATCGAAAACGGCAAGGTCACGCGCCCGATCAAGGGCGCGACACTGATCGGCAACGGTCCTGACGCATTGACACAGGTAACGATGATCGGCAACGACATGAGTCTCGATCCAGGTATCGGCACATGCGGCAAGGACGGACAGAGCGTGCCGGTCGGCGTTGGGCAACCAACGCTGCGTATCGAGGGGCTGACGATCGGCGGCACCGCATAGCGTTCGCGGTTACGGCTTCGGACAGTTGCAGACTTCCGAGCCGCTATCGAACACAACGCGCCACACGCCCGGTGCTTCAAGACGCCAGGTGGAGTTAAACCTCGCAAAGACTTTTCCGTCCGGATTGGAAACGGGACCGGTCGAATAAGCGAGCGTGCCCGACGGCAGCACCTCGACCAGGTCCGGCTTCCACGAAAACGGAGGTCGCGGCGACTCGTAGAACTTTCTCCAATCCGCGGCGATCGCTGCTTTGCCGCGCACCGGCTGACCACGGCTTATGAACACCGCTTCTTCAGAGATGAAGCTGGCGAACGCTACATGGTCGCGATCGGCCATCGTTTTCGCGAACGCAAGTTCCGTTGCGGTGACTTGCTCCTTTGACTGCGCGAGGTCGCCCGTGGGCGCAAGGGAAGCACAGCCGCTCAATCCACTCAATGCAAGGGAAAGCCAA
>JBDTQZ010000227.1:0-4611 GCA_039931935.1 Burkholderiaceae bacterium
TTACGCTCCGCAAACAAAGGCACTGTTGCGACGATCCGTTGAACCCGGGCAGTACACGAGCGAAGACTTCCAGAAGCTGCTCACCGATCAGGGCATCACCTGCAGCATGAGCAAGCGCGGGGACTGCTGGGATAATGCGGCAATGGAGAGCTTCTTCTCGACCTTGAAAATCGAGCGGATCCACCGCAAGCGCTATGCAACACGCGAAGAAGTGCGTGCGGATGTCTTCGATTACATCGAACGCTTTTACAATCCCAGGCGCCGTCACTCGACCTTAGGTCAGATTAGCCCGATTGAATTCGAAAGACGCTTCGCAGACTTAGCAAAGTGTCCGTGAATACGAGGGAAGCCCAAAGATCCGGCGGATGCATCTTCGCGAGCGTCTGTCGATAAGAGAAATCGCCCGTAAGACCGGGCTCGCCCGCAACACTGTTCGTGACTGGCTGCGCCAGCCGAGGCTGGTTGAGCCCGTCTATCCGAAGCGAGCAGTCAGCACCAAGCTCGACGCCTACGCCGACACCTTGTCCGTTTGGTTGAAAGCCAACCAGCACCGCGGCAAGCGCGAGCGGCGCACCGTGCATTCGATGTATCAGGAACTTACCGCCATGGGTTATCGCGGCGGCTATGGGCGCGTCGCAGCCTTTGCCCGCCGCTTTCAGGCAGAGCTCACGTTGCACGGCAGCGGCCGCGCTTTCGTGCCGCTGAAGTTCCAGTTGGGTGAAGCATTCCAGTTTGACTGGAGCACGGAATACGCCTTTGTCGGCGGACTGCGCCGGCGGCTCGACCTGGCCCATACCAAGCTCTGCGCAAGTCGCGCCTTCTGGCTCACGGCCTATCCCACGCAGAGTCATGAGATGCTGTTCGATGCGCACGCGCGGGCCTTCGCCGCCTTTGGCGGCATTCCCACGCGCGGCATCTACGACAACATGAAGACCGCGGTCGACAAGGTCGGCCGCGGCAAGGCGCGCACCATCAACGCCCGCTTCGAGGCGATGACCTCCCACTATCTGTTTGAGCCCGAGTTCTGCAATGTGGCGTCCGGCTGGGAGAAAGGCATCGTCGAGAAGAACGTCCAGGACCAGCGCCGCCAGATCTAGCGCGAAGCCATGGAAACCCGCTGGAGCGATCTTACGGCGCTCAACGACTGGCTCGCCCAACAATGCCGCAGAGTGTGGTCGGAGACCAAACATCCGCAGTGGCCGGAATTGACCGTGGCCGAATTGCTGCAGGACGAATTGCCGAAACTGATGCCTTGTCCGAAGCCCTTTGATGGCTACGTCGAGCACCCGGTGCGGGTGTCCTCCACCGGTCTGATTCATCTGGAGCGAAACCGCTATAGCGTGCCGAGCGCGTTTGCCCACCGCATCGTGAGCGTGCGGGTCTATCCGGGGACCATCGACATCGTCGTCGATGAGCAGAAGGTGGCGAGCCACGTCCGCTGCTTCGAACGCGACCAGACGCTTTATGACTGGCGGCATTACATCGATCTCGTTGTTCAGAAGCCGGGTGCGCTGCGTAATGGCGCGCCCTTCGAGGCCATGCCTGAACCGCTAGGCCTGCTGCAACGCGAGCTGATCAATCGGCCGGGGGGCGATCGGGTGATGGCACAGGTGCTCGCCGCCGTTCCGGTGCATGGTCTGGACTCCATCCTCGTCGCCACCGAGGCAGCACTCGCCGTGGGCAAGCCCAGCGCCGAACATGTCCTGTATCTGCTGGCGCAATTGAAGGACCGGGCACAGCCGCGGCCTGCCAGGGTGGAAACGGCGTTGACGCTCACCGAGGAACCCAAAGCCGATGTGGATCGGTATGACCGGCTGCGCACCGCGCCGGCCATCAAGGCCGTGATGCTGGCCAGTCCCGTGCTCGCGTGCCTGATGATGAACGGAGGCGTCCATGTCCGTTGAGATCGTCGCTGAGCTCAAGGAATTGAAGTTGAACGGCATGGCGAGCTGCTATCCGGAGTTGCTGGCCAAGGCGCGTCACAGCGAGTTCGCGCCCGATGTCTTCATGAAGCAGCTCATCGAGGCAGAGACGGCGGAGCGAACGGTGCGCTCCATGGCGTATCAGATGGGGGCTGCCCGGTTTCCGACACATCGGGATCTGGCTGGCTTCGACTTCGCAG
This sequence comes from Burkholderiaceae bacterium, assembly GCA_039931935.1. Lineage (GTDB taxonomy): Bacteria > Pseudomonadota > Gammaproteobacteria > Burkholderiales > Burkholderiaceae_F > JACCZX01. The sequence goes on from JBDTQZ010000227.1 coordinate 2,123, forward strand.
CCGCCCATGTCGATGAAGCGCTGGTGCGGGAACTGCACCAGGCCAGGTTCATCGAGGCCGCGCAGAACGTGGTGTTGATCGGTGGGCCGGGCACGGGCAAGACGCATCTGGCGACCGCCATCGGTGTGGAGGCGCTACGCACGCATGCCAAGCGGGTGCGCTTCTTCTCCACCGTTGAGTTGGTCAATGCCCTGGAACTGGAGAAGGCCACCGGCCGCGCAGGCCAGATCGCGAATCGGCTGATGCATATCGATCTGGTGATCCTGGATGAACTGGGCTACTTGCCGTTCAGCCACGCCGGTGGCGCGCTGCTCTTCCATCTGCTGTCGAAACTCTACGAGCGCACCAGCGTGATGATCACGACCAACTTGAGTTTCGGCGAGTGGTGACGATGTCACCATCGTGAATTTCGCGGTTGGCATCTGTGCTCATTTGATCTCCTCTATCCTCGGCAACATTGGATAACGCTGCAGAGATTTTCAGAGGAGCAAACGAGAACCGCAAGGTACTTTAAGAGGGCTTCTTATTTACCCCCTCACGGCTATGGCGATAAATCTGTAGCCAGAATCTCGAAGTTGCTTCGCTTGTGCCCGAAGCTTCTTCACCCGCTCGACCGCACTCCCCTGACCCGGGAAAAGTACCTTCGCGATGGCAGCACCACCGGTGCCGGCAGTGAAGCCATCAAGTATCCTCAGCATGGTCAGGTAATCTGGATTACGGTTTCGTTGAGTTCTTGACAAGGTGACACCCCCAGCCCTCTCGTACTGCGCTTTTCCAGCCAGCCACATCCTTTTCGCCTTCGCGAGTTGCTTAGAGATGGACTGCCGGTAATCGAACAGATAAGGTACGCCTCAATCATCGGAACGGCCGAGAAATACGCGATCGCCCTGAGTAAGAAACTCATCGTAGAACCCAAGAGCGTCGCGGGTGATCGTTACCCGTCCACCCTCTCGAATCGACCATTGGCGGAGGGGGTAAGGCGCAGCGGGAAATTCGGCCAGACAGTCAGACTCGCGGCCCGGTTGATAAATCGGCAAGAATCCAAATTCATCGGGGATCCGCGATATGGCCAAGGCGGTTTCGTTATACGGCCAACCGTAAACTGGGGACCAGGCTTCATTCAATGGAAGGGCATTACGGGCCCGTTGAAAATCCGCGTTTCTCCATAGAAATTCTGAAGCCCAGCGGTCGAGAGACGTAGAGTCCCGATCGGGGTAATCGTCCGCGTCTCGCCAGTTCGGATTCGGCACCAGCGCATGAATGCGGCGCTTCTTGCGATGAGCCACGGTATATCTCCTTGGACGCGCGCTTAGTGCAAACTCAGCCCAACTTGCGCGCTAGATCCTCTGCTTTGGCATGGTAATAGCGCATGAGCATGCTCGGTGTTTTGTGTCCGGTGACTCTCATTGCTTCATGCATGGGCAATTTGTCGCAGATTCTGGAAGTCGCTTCGTGGCGCAGGTCATGGAACTTCAGATTCTTTAGACCAGCCGCTCTGCACGCATCGCTGAACGTGCGGATTACGATGTCCTGCTTCACCGGGAACACAGGGGAAGCATTCTCGAGGGGCCGCGGTAATGCCATGAGAATTTCAAACGCCCGGCTCGATAGCGGGACGTCGCGCGGTTCGGAGTTCTTTGTGTCGCGGAGACGGGCGATGCGCTTTGGCAGGGTTATATCGCCCCACGTAAGCGCAAGCAGTTCACCCTGGCGCATGGCGGTCTCGATAGCCAGCGCGGCCAGCGGCGCCATGTAAGGCCCTCTGCGCGCCAGTTCTTGCATCAAATTCTGTTCTTCATCCGACGCCAGACGGCGTTCTCGCTTATTGGAGGGGCCGGGCATGGTCATGGAATCTATTGGGTTTCGCAGTCCCTCCATTCCCCAATCCCGGGCAGCGATCTTGTATAGCTTGCTGACAAGCTTCAGCTCAATGGCAATGGTGTTCTCTGCTCTGCCTTCGGCACGACGTTCGTCCCTATGCTTGGCAAAGTTAGCGCCACGAAGTTGTGACAGGAAACGAAGCGCAAGCGGATTTTTCATCCAGACAGATACGCGATCCTGTTCCCGGCGAGCGCCCTTCTTCCCTGGGGTTATTTCACGTTTGTAGCGATCAAGGGCCTCGCGCAGCGTGGTGCGTTGGGCCTCTGTGGAGACCTCATTGCCGCGACGTATAGAGGCCTTGGTGTCTTCAATCCATTTCTTTGCGTCGGTCTTACGGGTGAATGATTCGCTTAGGTGTGGGAAGCCACGCATGCGAATCTGCGCGCGATAGCTTTTGGTGCCATCGCCTTTGGTGCGCTCCTGAATGCCAGGAGTACTGGCGTTTTTCGGTAGCCACCTGACACCTCGCTTAGATGTGCTGCTCACTGTTGAGAGTTATTGTGCCGCCAGTGTGCCAAACAAGCAAGTACAGATCGGACCTTGACCGAAATTGTTACATAACTGGTTGATTTGGTGCCCGGAGCCGGGGTCGAACCGGCATGGCCTTT
>JBDTQZ010000228.1:0-4595 GCA_039931935.1 Burkholderiaceae bacterium
GGCCGAACGAGGACAAGCCGTGCTGACGCACGGTCTGGCAACCATCCATGACTGATACCCCACGCCCCGACGACATCCTGTCGCGCCAAGCCAAGACCGATCCGCAAGGCATTGCCTATCGCATGCTGGAGAGTGGGCAGGCGGTGACCTGGAGCGAGCTTGAGCAACGCTCGCGCCGCTGCGCGGCGTTTTTGATCGCACGCGGCCTGCGCACGGGCGACGGCATCGCTGTTTTCCTCGACAACCACCCACGCTATTTCGAGATCCTCTGGGCGGCCCATCGCATCGGCCTGTACTACACAACCGTCAGCCGCCACCTGAAGGCCGCCGAGGTGCTCTACATCGTCAACGACTGTGGGGCGAAGGTCTTGTTCACTTCAACGAGCTTGCTGGCAGCTGCCGACGACCTAGCCAAGGGCACTGAACACCTGAACCGGATATCGCTCGATGGTACGGCACCGGGTTTTGAAGACTACGAGACGGCGCTGCAGGCGATCCCGACCAACGTCACGCTGCCGGATACACCCGAAGGTACCGACTTCTCCTATTCGTCGGGCACCACCGGCCTGCCCAAAGGCATCAAGCGCGATCTGGCCTGCGCCAACAAGCATTTTGTTGCCGAGCCGAGCGAGCGCACCCGCTGGAAAGACTTCGACCGCAACACGGTCTATCTGTCGACCGCGCCCTTCTATCACACCGCCCCGGTGCGCTGGAACATGAACGTGATGCGTCAAGGTGGCAGCTGCGTTCTGATGGAAAAATTCGACGCCCAAGCGGCCTTGGCCGCGATCGAACGCTTTCGGATCACGCACAGCCAGTGGGTGCCGACGATGTTCATCCGTCTGCTGCGTTTACCCGATGACCAACGCCTGGCCCACGACCTGTCCAGCCTGCGGTTCGCTATTCATGCTGCGGCACCCTGCCCGGCCTGGGTCAAGCAGGCCATGATTGATTGGTGGGGGCCGATCCTGTACGAGTACTACAGCGGTACCGAGCTGGTCGGTCGCACCTCCCTGAACTCCGCGGAATGGCTGTCGCACCAGGGCTCGGTTGGCCGGGCCGAGTTTGGCGCCGTCCACATTCTCGACGAGGACGGGCAACCTCAGCCTGCCGGCACGCCGGGCGTTATCTGGTTCTCGGGTGGTCCCACATTCCAATACCACGGCGACCCACAGAAGACACGGCAGGCGTTCAACGCCCAGGGCTGGGCTTCCTATGGCGACATCGGCTATCTGGACGACGAGGGTTACCTGTACCTCACGGACCGGCTCGCCAACATGATTGTTTCGGGCGGCGTGAACATATACCCGCAGGAAACCGAGAACGTGCTGACCCAGCACCCTTGCGTCCACGACGTAGCGGTGGTGGGTGTGCCGAACGAAGAATTCGGTGAGGAGGTCAAAGCGGTGATCCAGCTGCGTCACGGCATCCATGGCACGCCCGAACTGGCGGATGAACTGATCGCCTGGTGCCGTGACCGGCTGTCGACCCTGAAATGCCCACGCAGCGTCGATTTCGTCGAAAACCTGCCTCGCACCGAAACCGGCAAATTGCTCAAGCGCGAAGTCAAACGCGCTTACTGGCCGCAAAGCGGCCAATCACTTACTGCAACTTCGAAAGCCATTTGAATATGACAAGTCGTCACCCCCTTTCATCGTCGGTCGCCATTGCCGGCGTCGCCGAGTCGGACCTTGGCAAGGTGCCCGACAAGTCTGCGCTCGAACTGCAAGCGCAGGCAGCCCGCCGCGCATTGGTCGATGCCGGACTGACATTGCGCGATGTCGACGGCGTGTTCGCACACACCGACGACCGCCACAGCAGCCTGCAACTGACCGAATACCTCGGGCTGCGGCCGCGCTACTCGGACAGCAGCAACGTCGGCGGCATGTCCAACATCATGCACATCCGCCATGCGATGGCTGCCATTGCCGCCGGCTTTTGCGACGTGGCCCTCATCACCTACGGCAGCACGCAACTGTCCGACGGCTCGCGCAATCTGACCGGCCTGGTCGAGAACCCACGTTCACCGCGCGGGCAGTTCATCGTGCCGCACGGACAACTAAGCCCGATCGGCTACTACGCGATGGTCGCCCAGTTGCACATGCACCGGTATGGCAGCACGCCGGCCGATCTCGCCGAAATCGCCGTGGCTGCGCGTCAGTGGGCCAACCTCAATCCGAAAGCCTACCGCCAGGGCCCGCTGTCGCTGGAGGACGTGATGTCGTCCCCAGTGGTGGCTTCGCCATTGCGAGGCCGCGACTGCTGCCTCGTCACCGATGGCGGCGGGGCGTTGATCGTGACCAGCGCGGGGCGGGCCCGCGCACTGCCAAAGCCGCCGGTGTATGTGAAGGGCATCGCCGAGACGTTTTCGCACCACTACACCCCGCTGGACGTCGACGACTGGCTCGACACCCGCGTGGCTGAGACAGCCAACGAAGCCTTGGCCATGGCAGATGTGACCAGGGCCGACATTGACGTAATCCAGATTTACGACCACTTCACCATCGGTGTGCTCCAGTCACTCGAAGAACTGGGCTTCTGCGCGCGCGGCGAGGGCAAGGATTTCGTCAAAGGTGGTCGGCTGGCGCCGGGTGGCGCTTTTCCGATCAACACCTCGGGCGGTGGCCTCTCTTATGGCCATCCTGGCATGTTTGGAATTTTCCTGGTCATTGAGGCCGTGCGGCAACTGCGCGGCGAATGTGGCGCAAGACAGATCGCCAACGCATCCCACGCCTTGTGCCATGCACCAGGCCTCGTCTTTTCTGCCAACACCACCATGATTCTTGGGACAACAGCATGAACACGGCCAACCGACCCCTGCCAGTGCCGACACAGGCGACCCAACCCTTCTGGGACGCCGCCGCACAAGGCAAACTGATTTTCCAGCGCTGCGGTGAGTGCAACAATGCGCTGTCAACGCCGCGCCTGTTCTGCACCCATTGCATGGCCGAAAGCGTGCAATGGGAAACCAGCACAGGCCTGGGCAGCATCTACACCTTCACCGTCAACCACCGCGCAGCCAATGCCCACATGGCCGACAAAGTGCCCTACGTGGTCGCGGTCGTGCAACTCGACGAAGGGGTGCGCATGATGGCCAACATCGTGAATGTGGAGCCGCAGTCGGTGCGCATCGGCGACCGCGTCCGGGTGCGTTTTCTGCCGCTGGACGACGCCATCAGCCTGCCCCAGTTCGAACCCGTGGCACCGTCATGAGCCAAGCGCTGGCAGGCATTCGGGTTCTCGATCTGACCCGCCTTCTTCCGGGGCCTTTCGCCACGCAGGTGTTGCTGCACCACGGCGCTGAGGTGATCAAGGTGGAGGACACCGGTGCCGGTGACTATGCGCGCGATCTGAATCCGCTGCCCGGCTCGGGTTTTGGGGCGGCGTTCACCGCTTCCAACCGAGGCAAGCGCAGCGTGGCGATCGACCTGAAGCAGCCCAGTGGCGTCGATGCCTTGCTGGCGCTGGTCAGCGAATCCGATGTCCTGGTCGAGAGCTTCCGACCCGGCGTGATGAAAAGGCTTGGCGTGGGCTGGGAGCGTCTGAGCGCCGACGCGCCGGCGCTGATCTACTGCGCGATCACCGGGTATGGACAGCACACCGAGCGCGCCCATCTGGCGGGACACGACCTCAACTACCAGGGTCAGGCGGGCCTTTTGTATCGAGATGGCAGCACCCCGGCGATGCCGACTGCGCTGGTGGGCGATCTGGTGGGCGGCAGCCTGTGCGCCGTGATCGCGATCCAGGCCGCCTTGCTGGAGCGGCAGAAGACCGGGCGTGGCCGTTTCATTGATCTGTCGATCACGCACAGCGCGTTGATGCTCAATGCCTTGAACGCCGCGCATCACCTGGGCGGCGGCAACGCGGCCGCGGCGCGGGCACGCTACAACGGCACCAGTCCTGGTTACCGGATCTACCAGACCGCCGATGCGCGCCATGTCACGATGGCGGCGCTCGAACCGAAATTCTGGGACCGCTTCTGCGAGCTCGCCGGATGCCCCGATCTCGCCAGCCATCGGCTCGGGAAAGAGTGCGCCGACGACGCGGTGACCGCCCGGCTCGAAGCGGTCTTTCGCGCCCGCACCCTGCAGGAATGGATGCAGCTGTCACTCGACTGGGACGTTTGCATCGGCCCGGTGCTCTCGCCCGAAGAGGCGATCGATGAAGCCTTGGCCGAGCAGTTACCGCTGTTCGCGCGCTTCGCCGGCCCCAACGGAGAAGCCAGTGTACTGACCGGTGCCCCGGCCGATCTTGCGGGCCCGGCGCCAGCGCCATGTCCTCCAGCGCCCCGCCATGCACAGAACAATTTCGACCTTGTAATCAGCAGGAATGGACCGCAGCATGGCAACCCCTGAAACCGATGGATTCGTTCGTTCCTTTGCGCGCGGCCTGAGCGTTATCGAGGTCATGGGCAATGGCACCGGTGGTCACACGGTCGCTTCGGTTGCCGCGACGACCCAATTGCCGCGCACCGTGGCCCGGCGAATCCTGTTGACATTGACCCAGCTCGGGTTCGCTGTGGCCGACGGCAAAGGTTTTCGCCTCACGCCGAAGATTCTGAATCTGAGCATGACGTATCTCACATCACTGCCATT
>JBDTQZ010000229.1:0-4586 GCA_039931935.1 Burkholderiaceae bacterium
TCCTGCTGCTGTTCCTGGGCACGCTGATGGACATGGCGCCGCTGATCCTGATCCTCACGCCCATTCTGCTGCCGGTGGTCAAGCTGCTGGGCGTCGACCCGGTGCACTTCGGCATGATCATGATGGTCAACCTGGGCATCGGGCTGATCACGCCGCCAGTCGGACCAACACTGTTCGTCGGCTGCGCGATCGGCAAGGTGACGATGGAGCAGGTGTCGAAGGAGCTATGGCCGTTTTACGGCGCGATGTGTCTCGCCCTCTTGCTCGTCACCTACATCCCTGCAATCTCGCTGTGGCTGCCAGGGTTGACGAAGTGACGCTTTCTTCAGACGCACGATGCGAGTCCCATAAAGGCTCGCATTCGATCGAGTTCCTTGTTGAGCTCGCGTTTGAAGAGCCGATCGCGCGGAGCGGACTTCAGATAGCCGATGTCGGCGCGCAGATCACCCTCCTTTGCCGAGATGTTGCCCCACCCGATCACCCGATCGCGCCACAGCAGCGGCAAAGCGTAGTAACCGAGCTGTCGCTTGGCAGGTGGCGTGTAAGCCTCGAAGCGGTACGCCCAGTTCCAGAACATCTCGAAGCGACGGCGGTCCCATACCACCGGATCGAACGGTGTCAGGAATCGAACGGCATCTTCCGACGGGTAAGCGGAAGGCGATTCATCGCAAGGCCAATACCAATCGACGCCGTCGATGCGAGCGTGCGAGAGCCGCTTTCTGGCGCGGGCCAACGCTGCGTTCAAGCCCACTCGCCATTGCGGTACCGCGTAGCGCAGCCGTCTGACGAGCCCTGACAGGCTAAGCGCCGGCAGGGGAGCGTATTTACGCACAATGACGTCGACTAGCAGGTCGAGCCGCTTGCGCCGCGCAGGGCTGTCGAGTGGCTCGACCGTGTGCGTGTGCACGTCGTAGATGCGAACTCCGCCCGCTCGCCGCACGACGCGCAGCAGGCCGCGGTAGTGCAGAGCGTCAAGCAGGTGCGTGGTGGCGTTTGACGAGCCGCCCCAATAGTTCGAAACCGAGCCGTGCGAAAAGTGCGCATCGACCTCGCGCGGGTGTACCGCACCGCGCTCGCGCACGAAGTCCAGCAGTGCCTGCGCGCGTGCTTTCTGCGAAGTCGACCAGCGCGACAAGCCTGCGCGCGGATGCATCAGCGCGTACACGTCCGCGGTGACGAAGCCGTAGTTGACGAAGAAATCTTCGTGGACGCTCAGTGCTGAGTAACGGCGCTCGAGGTCTCCAGCGCGATAGTTTCGGACGCGGTGGCGCAGCGTGAGGTCCTGCGCGCGCGCTGGCGCTCGGATCGGATCGGCCTGGACGAAGCCGAATTTCTGCAGAGCGCGTCTGAGCGTGGTCGGCCCGAAAAAGCTGCGCACGACGGCATAGCGTCGCAGGTCGTCGAGGGTGACGGACATGGTCAATTCATCGGAGCCGATCGGGCCGACCCGCTTCTGCGTCGGACCAATGGGCAGGAGTGTTCAGTCGACGCGTGCGCCCGAAAACCTGACGATCTGCTGGTACTTCGAAAGCTCGCGGCGCAACAGCTCTGAAAACTGCTCCGGAGTTCCGGGGGCAGGCTCGGCGCCCATTCGCGCGAGCCGCTCGCGCATCTCGGGCGACCGCAGCGCCGCGGTGATTGCACTGTTCAAACGTGAAACGATCGGCGCTGGCGTGCCGGCGGGCGCGAACACGCCGAACCAGGTTGAGACGTCGAAGCCCGGGAGCCCGGCGTCCACCATCGTCGGCACCTCGGGCATCGAGCTCGCACGCTGCAAAGTGGTGACCGCGAGTGCGCGCAGCTTGCCGGCTTTGATCTGCGCGGTTGCCGATGCCAAATTGTCGAACATGAAATCGGTTTGGCCTGCCAGCAAGCCGAGCTGAGCCGGAGCCGCACCCGCGTACGGAATATGCAGCGCCGAGATCTTCGCCTGCGACTTCACCAGTTCGCCGGCCATATGGCCGGCACTGCCGTTGCCCCCGGACGCGTAGTTAAGCCGTCCCGGATTCTTGCGGGCGTAGTCGATCAAGTCGCGCGCCGATCGAATGCCGAGTTGATCCGCACGCTCCGGTGTCATCACCAGCACATTCGGCACGTGCGCGATCAATGTGATCGGAGCAAAGTCCTTGATCGGGTCATACGGCAACTTTGAAAACAGCCAAGGATTGACGGCATGGGTGGCGACCGCACCGATGACGAGCGAGTAACCGTCGGGCGGTGACTTTGCAACCTGGTCGACGCCCAGGTTGCCGCCTGCGCCAGGTCGATTCTCGACGACGATAACGCCGAGCGCTTCCTTGGAGCGGTCAGCGAGTGCGCGCGCCGCAGTGTCGAGCGGACCTCCGGGCGGGTAGGGCACCACGAGACGGATCGGCTTACTCGGATACGTGGCTTGCGCGCTGGTCGATTGCGCTGAAACCAGCGGCGATCCGCCAGCCGCAATCGCTCCAAGCGCGAGCGTGACGATTACGCGCCGTCTATTCAAATGGAGATTCACGTTGCGTTGCTCCTGAAATGGTTGTCAATATCTCTCATTGTCGTCGTTCAACGGGTCTAGCGCTGAGTAAACGGATCATCGACGTCGCTCGCCTGAGCGGAGGTGGCAGCGGTGATTTCAATGCTGTCCACCCGAGCGCCGGCAGGTCCATGTCGTGCCCATTTCACGAGGCGCTGTAGCGCGCCGTCGTCGCCGACCACCACCGCTTCAACGCTGCCGTCGTTGCAATTTCGTACCCATCCCGCAAGCTGCAGGCGACGCGCCTCTCTGCAAAGGGTGTAGCGAAACCCCACGCCTTGCACGAGCCCTGCGATCCTGACGTGTAGCGCAGGCAATTACACGATCCCTCGTGATTTCAGCGCATTCAATTGTTTCTCATCGACGCCGGCATAGTCGCGCAACACACTAGCGGTGTGCTCGCCGAGTAGAGGCGGCGGTAGGTCGTAGCTCGGTGGTGTGGCCGACAGCTTGATGGGATTTGCAACCATCGGTACATGACCTGCCAGCGAGTGGGCAAGATCGATGCGTAAGCGACGGGCGTCCACTTGCGGATCAGCAAGGGCGTGCGCAATGTCGTTGATCGGCCCGCACGGAACGCCGGCCGCGTCCAGACCATCGACCCAGAAGGCGACCGGCTTCGTTCGCAGGATCGCTTCGAGCTGGGCGATTAACACTTCGCGGTTGCGAACACGATCGGCGTTGCGGCGGTAGCGAGCGTCTGTGGCGAGGTGCGGCGCGCAGGCGACCGCGCAAAATTTGACGAACTGCGTGTTGTTTCCCACGGCGACGACGATGTGGCCGTCCGCCGCGGCAAATACCTGGTACGGCACGATGTTCTGATGGGCATTTCCGGCACGGCCGGGTGCCTTGCCCGACGTCAGGTAATTCATATTCATGTTGGCGAGCATCGCGACCATCACGTCGTACAGCGCCATGTCGATGTACTGGCCTTGGCCGGTACGTTCGCGGTGAGTGACCGCAGCGAGAATCGCCACCGTCGAATACATTCCTGTCATCAAGTCGGATACCGCCACGCCGGCTTTTTGCGGGCCGCCACCTGGACGGTCATCGCGCTCGCCAGTGATTGACATGAAGCCGCCGATTCCCTGCATGATGAAGTCGTAGCCCGCGCGCGTTCGATGCGGGCCGGTTTGACCGAAACCGGTGATCGAACAGTAGATCAACCGCGGCTTGATCTTGGTCAACGACGCATAGTCAAGGTTGTATTTCGCCAGCTGACCGACCATGTAATTTTCGACCACGATGTCGCAGTGCTCCGCAAGCTTGTGAACCAGCGACTGACCGTCCGCGGTTGAAATGTCGATCGTCACCGAGCGCTTGCCGCGATTGGCCGACAGGTAGTACGCAGCCTCCGAGGTGTCGGCACCGGCGGAATCTTTCAGATACGGCGGGCCCCATGCGCGGGTGTCGTCGCCGTGGCCCGGGCGTTCGATCTTGATCACCTCGGCGCCGAGATCGGCCAGCAGTTGCGTGCACCATGGGCCGGCAAGCACGCGCGTCAAGTCAAGCACGCGTAGATGGCCGAGCGATTTCATCGCGTTATCGGTGACCCGTGGTGATTGCATACACTTTGCGGATGGTACGGAAGGTTTCTGCGCGCACGTTGCGCTTCGCCATGAACCTGTGGCCGCCCTTTGTCGGTGCGGGGATTCGCGTGCGCCATGTCGCCCCGGATTTTCGCAGCGCTACCGTCGACATGCGGTTGCGCTGGAGCAACCGCAACTATGTGGGTACACATTTTGGGGGATCGTTGTATGCGATGGTCGATCCGTTCCTGATGGTAATGCTGTTGCACAACCTGGGCGGGGAGTACCGCGTGTGGGACAAGTCCGGGTCGATCGAGTACCTGGCGCCCGGGCGTGGTCGCGTGTGGGCACGTCTGGATCTGGGGAACAAAGATTTGGAACAGATCCGGAGCATGACCGAGGCGGGTGACAAGCATCTGCATCTGTTCAGCATCGATGTCAAGGATGACGAAGGCATGGTCGTCGCTCGGGTAGAGAAAGTCATTTACGTCCGGCGCAAACGAAACACCGGCGAAAATGGAGACGCGGCGTGAACGCCGCGC
>JBDTQZ010000230.1:0-4580 GCA_039931935.1 Burkholderiaceae bacterium
TCATTCTTCCAGCGCACTGCGTTGCGGCCCTGCCATTTGTTCTCGCGCGACGAGAAGAGCCAGGACACGTACTGGTCCATGAACACCTCGGGATCGGGCTGCGTCATCGTGGTGGTGTACATCTGCATGTCGCACCAGAACTTGGTGTAGGTGTCCGGGTTGGCAACGTCGGAGGAGAAGAACACCGACGCCGTGACGGACTTCAACTCCAGGTCGATGCCGGCCTTCTGGCACGCCTGCTTGATGATCGCCTGCGTTTTCTGGCGCGGCGCGTTGATCGAAGTCTGGAACACTAGTTTCAACTTCTTGCCGCCTTTTTCACGGATGCCATCGGCGCCTTTCTTCCAACCCGCCGCTTCGAGCGCGGCATTCGCCTTGTCGACGTTGAACTCCCACTTCGTGTTCGGGCTGCGGAACGGTGCCGGGTTGTTGATGAAGTTGCCGGTTGCGACGCCGGTGCGCCCGTAGATGAAGTCCTGGACGCCCTTGCGGTCGACAAGCAACGCCATCGCCTGGCGCACGGCCGGGTCGCTGAAGATCGGGTGCTTGGTCTTCGCGTTGGCGCGCTCGCCGTCGACCTCGGTCCACGGGTCGGTCTGGTTGAGCTGGATAAATTCGATGTTCCCGCCCGGCGTGATCGCGGCCCTGCCCTTGCCGCCGATTTCGAGCCGCTTCAGGATCTCATCTTCGACCTGCACGTTCCACGCGTAGTCGTACTCGCCGGTCTGGATCACCGCGCGCGCCGCCGAGACCGCGTCGCCGCCGCCCTTCATTTCGATCGTGTCAAAGTAGGGGCGGTTCGCGACGTGATAGTTGGTATTGATCTCACCACGCACCATGTCGCCCGGCTTGAAGTCGACGAATTTGTACGGCCCAGTGCCCACGGGTTTGAGATTGCTAGGTGCGTCGCGCGACTTGGCGCCGATGAAGTCAGCGAACAGGTGTTTCGGGATCAGCATCCCGCGCACGCCGACGAAGGGATCGGCCCAGAACGGTGTGGGCTTCTGGTACGTAACCTCAACGGTATGCGAGTCGATCTTCCTGGCCACGACGTTGCTGTAGCTGCCCACGGTGACGGCGGCGGTACCCGGATCTTTGGCGTACTCCCAGTTGAAGACGCAGTCATCGGCAGTAAACGGCTTGCCGTCGTGCCAGGTAACACCGCGCTTCAGCTTCCAGGTCACGGTCTTGCCGTCCTTTGACAGCCCGCCGTTGGCCGCACTAGGAATTTCCGCCGCGAGCACCGGCACGAGGATGCCTTCCGGGTCCCACGCCGCGAGCGGCTCGTAGAAGATGCGCGAGCCTTCCTGGTCTTTGGTTCCGGTGGCGAAATGCGGATTCAGCAGCGTCGCACCCTGCCACCAAAGTACCCTCAGTGCGCCGCCGCCGCCGCGTTTGGTGGCCTTGTAGCCGCTCGGAGCCTGTGCCTGAGCCACGCCCGAATGCATCAGCATCGACGACGCCATCGGAACAGTCAGTCCGAGGCCGACCATGCGCTGAACGAAAGATCGGCGCGAACTTTGGCCGCTCCGCACTTCCTCGATCAGGGCCCGCAGTTCATGCTCTTCCATCGTTGCCTCCTCAGCCTCGTGGTCTATGTCGATGGCATGATGGTCGCGAACGGTATTTTTCGCAATCCGTTGATGTAAGGACAACTCCGCATCAAACGCTCAGACGCGATCAGCCACGGATGCAGTGATCGCGAAGTCCAGGCGACCGCACGCTGGGTCGCCGATGCGTTGATCGATACGGCGCTGAAGGGCCGGCCGCCGCCCGCCCGCGAGCGTGCCCGGCGGCCCGATGCCCGATCTCCCTAGCGTCCGATGTGCTTCTTCAGGAAGCGCTCCATCGCCTCATAGAACTCGAACCGGTTCTCCTCGTTCTGGAAGCCGTGACCTTCGTTGTCCTTGACCATGTACTCGACTTGGACGCCACGTTTTTTCATCGCCTCGACCATTTGGTCGCTTTCGCTCTTTACGACGCGTGGATCCTTGGCGCCTTGCGCGATCAACAACGGCGCCTTGATCTTGTCGGCGCTGAACACCGGCGATGCAGCCTTGAGCATTGCTTCGTCCTTCTCCATGTCTCCGACCATCTCGGCAAACATTTCAAGATAGGGCTTCCAATAGGGCGGGATCGCCTTCATGAAAGTCATCAGGTTCGACACGCCGACGTAGTCCACACCCGCCGCGTACAGGTCCGGAGTGAATGCAAGCCCCGCTAACGTGGTGTAACCGCCGTAGCTGCCGCCGTAGATGGCAACGCGCTTCGGGTCCGCGATGCCTTCCTTGATCAGCCACTGCACGCCATCCGTGACGTCATCCTGCATCTTGCGTCCCCACTGCTTGAACGAGGCCGCCCAAAATTCACGGCCGTACCCGGTGGAACCTCGAAAGTTCATCTGCAGCACCGCGTAGCCGCGATTGGCCAGGAACTGGACCTCTGGATTGAAGCCCCATGCGTCTCGAGACCATGGGCCGCCGTGAGGATTTACAACAACGGGAAGGTTCTTCGCTGCGACTCCTTTCGGAAGCGTCAGATAACCATGAATCGTCAGCCCGTCGCGTGACTTGTATTGAATCGGCTTCATGTCCGCGAGCTCGCTCTCCGGCAGCCACGGTGAAACGTCCGCGAGCAAGTCAAGCTTCTTGGTTGCTTTGCCATAGACGTAACGCTTGCCACGCGTTTTGTCGCTAAACGCGGCGACGATAAATTTGTCTTCAGCTCGATTGGTAGACGTAAACGCAAGCTCGTAGCCAGGAAGTTTGGCCTCGACGTCCTTCCACATGTCCTCCGTGTCTTTGTCGAAAAATTTGCGTTCGGTTTTCCACGTAACCCAAGTCGCGTCGGTCAGGACCTTGCGCTTCCTTGAATAGTTCAGGCCGGACACGTCTACGTCCGGGCGTTCGACCAACAACTCACCCTCCTTCGCGATCGCAGGATCGAACACGTAGATCGCGGTCTTGTCGCGACCTCGGTTTGACTCTACGTACAGCTTGCGGTTGTCGAACGTGAAGAACAGCGGCGTCAAGCCTTCCTTGAAGTTGGTCGTAAGAATCGGCTTGAAGTTTTCGTCTTCCTTGTCGCGATACAACAGCGATGTGTTGACGCCGTCGGTGGTGGTCGCCACACGCAGTTTTCCGTCGTGATCTGTTCGCCACCCGGTGATGTTGCCGGGATTCTGTGCGATCAGCTTCTCTTCGCCTGTATTCACGTTGATTCGGAACACGTCGAACACTTTGGCGTCGCGTCGGTTGTGCGAGGCGATGATGTGATCGTCGTCGTCGATCAATATGTCGACCAGATTCGCTCTGACTTTCTCGCCGGGTGTCAGGTCTTTCAACCCTTCACCCTTGCGGTCGACGCTCACGATGTGGAAGTTCTCGTCGCCGCCGAAATCCTTGCCGTAGATCAGGCGGTTCGACCCCTTCCACCCGAAGGCTCGGATGTCGCGTGCGGTTTCCGCGGTGACGCGAGTCGCGGGGCCGCCCGCGAGCGGGCCTACGTAGATGTTTCGGCGTGATTCCCACGGGGCAAGCCACGCGAGGTGCTGGCCGTCAGGCGAAAGAGCGTGGCCCGCCTGATCGGGATTCTTGAAGAAATCGCGCAGCGGGATTTGCTTTGCAGCCTGCGCCTGGACGCCCGGAGCCGCTGCAACGAGGGTCACTGCGACGAAGAAGGCTTTCAACCAATGCATGGGGGATCTCTCCTTGATATGGATCTTGCGCATGCTATCCGCGCAGACGGCCATTTTCGCGCGTTCCGCGACGAATTGCAGAGTTGGAGGAGTGGACTGCAATTTCGAGCAACGCTGCCTATTCGGTAGTAACAAGCATCCCGCGTCAGCGACGTTCGCCCAACTCATCTCGTATGTGTTGGCGAATGACGTCTTCGAAGTCTTCGTCGCGCGGAAACCCTAGAGCAAGAGCTCGGAGTGAGTCCAGCGCTCCGGGCCATGTCGACACAATCCGTTCGATACGCGCATCGGCTTTCCACTCAATTCTGTTGACGACCTCATCGCCGGCGACCCGCCGTAGAGCTGAGACCATGTCACCAACCGTCAGCGACAGTCCTGGAACATTGATGTTTCGATTTGTTCCGAGGGCGTTGGCTGCAACGTCGTGACCAAACACAAGAGCTTCGATGACCGTTTCTGGCGACAGTAGCCATAAGCGCGTGTTCGCACTGACGGGGCAGATCGCCGGTTCGCTGTTCAACGGCTCGCGAATGATGCCGCTCGCGAATGAAGAAGCAGCCGCGTTCGGGCGCCCCGGTCGCACGCAGATCGTCGGCAACCGCAGCACGCGGCCGTCGATAAAGCCTTTGCGCGTGTAATCGTTGACGAAAAGCTCGATCACCGCCTTTTGTGTTCCATAGGAGGACTGCGGCGCAAGCGCAGTCGTGTCGAGCACCAGCGCCGGCAGCTCTCCTCCAAACACGGCCACCGAGCTTGCAAAGACGACCTTCGGGCGTTGACCCAGTCCGCGGCAGATGTCGAGCAAGTGCCGCGACGCATCGACGTTGATCCGCATCCCCAAATCGAAATCTGCTTCGGCCTGACCGCTGACGATCGCAGCAAG
>JBDTQZ010000231.1:0-4574 GCA_039931935.1 Burkholderiaceae bacterium
CGGGCGCCTGGTCGTTGACCTTGTCGACCTTGACCAGCGCGAAATAGCGTTCGCCGTCCTTCGGTGTCCGGACCTCACCCTCGATCGAATCGCCGGTATGCAGATTGAAGCGGCGGATTTGCGAAGGCGAGATGTAGATGTCATCGGTGCTCGCGAGGTACGCCGATTCCGGCGAGCGCAAAAAGCCGAAGCCGTCGGGCAGCACCTCGAGCGTGCCGTCGCCGAAAATCTGCTCCCCGCCCTTGGCGCGCTTTTTCAGAATTGCAAACATCAGCTCCTGTTTGCGCATCCGGTTGGCGTTGTCGATCTCGAGCCCGATCGCCATTTCGAGCAGCTGTGAAACGTGGAGTGCTTTTAATTCTGATAAGTGCATAGAGTCACTGGAAGGAAAGATGGGGCGCCGGGAGCGCGCCCGCGGGGCGGGCGGTGGATCGTTCATCGATCCACCGGACTGATGGGTTAAAGGTTGCTGTCGATAAAAGCTGTCAGTTGGGATTTTGAAAGCGCGCCGACCTTGGTGCCGACGACAGCACCATCTTTAAACATCATTAGGGTCGGAATGCCGCGAATGCCGTACTTCGCCGGCGTCGTCTGGTTCTCATCGACGTTTAACTTGGCCACCGTGATCTTGCCTTGGTATTCCTTGGACACTTCGTCCAGGATCGGTGCAATCATGCGGCACGGTCCGCACCATTCGGCCCAGTAATCAACCAGAACCGGACTTGCGGACTTCAAAACGTCCGCCTCGAACGCTGAGTCGCTGGTGTATTTAATCTCGCTCATTTGAGTCCTCTCGCTTGCGGCGCTTGCATTGGCGCACGCATCAGGAAGAAGGGAAATAATTACGGGGATTTGGCGACGCTAGACCCGATTGCAAGGTCGAGAAACTGCGAATTCAGGCGGTAACTCGGCGCGCTTTCGCAAGCATGGTATCACTTCCGCCGCATTTGTGAAGCCTAGATTGCCGTTTGGCTTACCTACAATTGCGGCATTTACCTCGATGCAACGCGACGCGCTATTTGACCTGCTTGCTAGCTCACCGGCAGCCCTCTGGGTAGTCACGTCCAATCGGCGTCTGGCACGCTCGCTGGCGGCAGAATTTGATCGTTGTCAGGCCGAGCGCTTGCGAGCAGTTTGGGAGACGCCTCAGATTCTTCCTTTCAGCGCGTTTGTCACCACGCTGTACGACAGCGCGCGGCACGATCCAGACTTGACCTTGCCGGAGCCATTGTCGGCGGCGCAGGAGCGTGCGTTGTGGGAAGCCGTGGTCAGCGACAGCGACCTCGGAATGCTGTCATCAGAGGCAGGTGCGGCTTTGGCGGTGCAGACGTGGGCGCTGGCGCACCAGTGGAACGTAGCGTCGCGCGTGCGGCGCTACACCGCGGTGGCAGACACGCGGGTGTTCGTGAATTGGGCCGGCGAGTACCACCGCCGGGTAGAGGCCGTGCGCGCCACCGATCTGGCGCGACTGCCCGACATCGTTCGTGAGTATGTTGATGCGGGCACTATTGCAGGCCCACCGCGGTTGTTGCTGGCCGGCTTTGACG
The DNA here is from genome assembly GCA_039931935.1 of Burkholderiaceae bacterium. Lineage (GTDB taxonomy): Bacteria > Pseudomonadota > Gammaproteobacteria > Burkholderiales > Burkholderiaceae_F > JACCZX01. Next base: position 1,548 of record JBDTQZ010000231.1, read on the forward strand.
AAACCACGCCGCAGCAACAACATCTGTTCGATACGTTGGCCATGCGCGGCACGTTGTGCGATCGATTCGAGCCGACGCGGCTTGTGGCGACTCCTCGGCGCGCAGCGTGCCTGGACGAGCACGACGAAAATGAGAAGATGGCCGACTGGGTCGCAGCGCGCCTCGCCGCGGATCCTTGTGCTCGTATCGGCATTGTCGTGCCGCAGTTGGGAGCGCGTCGGCGCGCGGTGACGGCGGCGCTCGATGCGGCTCTGCTGCCGGATCGCCTACTCGCGCCTGCGGGTGCGCGGCCGTACACAGTTTCGCTCGGCGGCGCGCTGTCCGACGTTGCCCTCATTGCGTTTTTTCTTCGTTCGATTCGATTGGCGCTTGGCAGCGTACCGTTCGAGGAGGCCAGTGCAATGTTGCGCTCGCCTTACTTCGCAGGCGCGGTCGACGAACGTGACGCGCGCGACCTGGTCGATGCGCAGTCGCGGCAGCGTTGCCAGCGTTCGGTCGACTTCGAACGGATATTTGAAGCCGTGCAAGCCTCAGCGCGCGACTCCGGCGCCGACGTGCCGCAGTTGCTTGCTGGTTTACGCGCGTTAAGTCAGTGGCGGCGCCAACAAGCGACGCGGTCACGGCGACCATCCGAATGGGCCAGCGCGTTTGCCCAGGCGTTGCAATCGATCAGCGCATTTGCGGGCGGCCTGATGGCCAGCGACCATGCGCTTGATTCCAGCGAGTATCAGGCGCTTGCTCGATGGCAGGAACTGCTGGCCGAGTTCGCAGCGCTTGATCGCACCGTGGGGCGAATTTCAGCGGCAGCGGCGCTTGGTCAGCTGGAGCGGATCGGGCACGAAACGATATTTCAGCCAGACGGTGGTGCTCCGCCAGTGCAGGTGCTGGGTGTGCTCGAAGCCAACGCATTGACTTTCGACCACGTGTGGATCATGGGCCTGACGGCCGAAGCATGGCCTCCGCCTTCGCAGCCCGACCCGTTGTTGCCGATCGAGTTGCAGCGCGCCGCCGGAATGCCCGGCGCGAGCGTGACTGCGGAGCTGGAACGATCGCGGCATCAGCTGCAACGATTGCTCCAATCAGCTCCGGAAGTGATCGTCAGTCATGCAACTGTCGACGTCGACCGACAAATCGTACCGAGCCCGATGATTTGTTCGGTCGAGCCATGGATTCCGTCAGGGCGCGCCGGACGACTGATCGATGTCATGACACCTTCCACACTGACGATCACGCCCGATGCCGTGGCGCCGCCGTGGCGTGCCACGACTCCGTTGCGCGGCGGGGCCGCCATTTTGCAGAATCAGGCGGCGTGTCCATTTCGCGCATTTGCAGTGCATCGTCTGAGCGCCAAAGCGATCGAGTCACCGCACGACGGTTTCGACTATCGCGAGCGCGGGCAGTTGGTTCACGACACCTTGGCCGCTTTCTGGACATCGCTTCCGGAGCCAACTCGCGAGGCGTTGATAGCGACGTCTGAGCCGCAGCGACATTCGTTGCTAGGCGTCGCCTCCGACGCCGCACAGCGGCGGCTGCAACGCCGGCGCGGTACCTTCTCGCCAGCGCTGACCGGGCTCGAGTCGACGCGCCTGGTGCGCGTGATCGAGCAATGGTTGCAACACGAGATCGAGACCCGATCCAGGTTCCGCGTCGTTGCAATCGAAGACACACGAACGATGCAGGTGGGTCCGCTGACGGTCACCGGACGCCTTGACCGCGTCGACGAGTGTCCTGACGGCGCGCGCATCGTGATCGACTACAAGACGGGCGGCGCGAAGAACCCCGGATGGCTTGAAGCTCGGCCAGACGAGCCTCAGCTGCCCCTGTATCTCACCGCGTCAGAGCCGGCGGCGCAAGCAATAGCGCTGGCCCGAGTGCGCACAGGCGACGTTGGCTTCAGTGGGTTGGCGGCAGAGGCCGATTTGCTGCCAGGCCGTTCCAACCACTGGAACGGACAGCACGCGAGTTGGGGTGCGCTGGTGGATTACTGGTCGGACGTCCTTGAGCGCCTGGCGACAAGTTTTGCCGCCGGTGATGCTGCGGTCGATCCGAAGCGACTGCCGCAGACCTGTCGGTATTGTGATCTCCCGATACTGTGTCGAATCAACGAGCGAGGAGGCGCCGTAACTGTGGGTGCAGCCGATGATGACGACGGCACACCCTGGGTGCGCGACGATGAGTGACAAATCGTTGCGTAACGACGCGCAGTTGGTGCTTCCGCTGCAAATCGATGCGTCGCGCGAAATATCGCAGGATGTGCCGCGCGATGCGGCGATGATGGACGCGGACGCCGCCGCGCGCGCGAGCGCGCTCGATACCGGCGACAGCTTCATCGTTCGCGCGCCTGCTGGATCGGGTAAGACCGAGCTGTTGACGCAGCGCGTGCTGGCGTTGCTGACGCGGGCTGATACGCCCGAGGAAGTCGTCGCGATCACATTTACTCGCAAAGCGGCGGCCGAGATGAAAGACCGGCTGCTGGAGGCGCTTGCGAGCGCCACCGCGGCCGGCGATGACGTTCAGTCGCAGAAACCGCACCATGCTCGGACCCTGCAGCTTGCGCGGCAGGTCGCATCGCGCGACCGCGAGCTCGGCTGGGAGCTGGCCGCAAATCCCGCGCGGCTCAGAGTGCAGACGATTGACGCGCTGGCACTGTGGCTGGCGCGTCAGCTGCCGATCACGACGCGCTTTGCGGCTATCACGCAGGTGACGGAGCGCGCCGAGCCGCTGTACGACGCGGCGGCTCACACTACGTTGGCACTGATCGATAGTTCGGAAGCGCAGGACAGCGGTGTTGCGCGTCATGTTGCGCGGTTGTTGACGCACCTCGACAATGATTGGCCGCGTGCGCATCGGCTGCTCAGCGTAATGCTCGCGCGGCGCGATCAGTGGTTGCGCCATGTCGGGCACCTCGACCGTGCCGCGCTCGAGGCGCCGATGCAGGACGAGTGTTCGCTGCAGATCGAGCGCGTCTGCGAGGCCTTCGGACCGAGCGGAGGAGCGCATGCGGATGAGTTGGTTGCACTCGCTCGC
>JBDTQZ010000232.1:0-4568 GCA_039931935.1 Burkholderiaceae bacterium
GACTTCCCTGCCGCCTGCAATCCTGCCCGCACGCGTGCGACGGTTCCATAGTGATCGGTGCCGTGCAGATTGATTACCTTGTGAAATCCGCGCTGCAGCTTGGTGGTGTGATAGGCGACATCAGGCACGAAGTACGTATAGGTGCCGTCCGACTTGCGCATCACGCGGTCTTTGTCGTCAACGGAGGGCCCGCCGAGCCCCGCCAGCTCGCCGTGAGCGCCGAACGCGGTGGTCTTGAGCCAGAGCGCGCCTTCGTGCTCGTACGTCATGCCCGATGCCACGATCGCCTCGACCGTCGACGTCACCTTTCCGTCGCTGTACAGAGACGACTCGAGGAAATAGCTGTCGAAGTGCACGCCAAGGGCCGCTAGGTCGCGATCCTGTTCGTTGCGCAGATAAGCGACGGCGAACTGCTGAATCGCATTGCGATCGTCGATGTCGCCGCTCGCCGCCAACGCGCTGCCATCGCGCTCGATTGTGGCGTGCGCCAGATAGTCGCGGGCGATTTCGGCAACGTATTCGCCACGGTATCCGCCTTCGGGAAACGCGATGACCTCGCCCTTCAACTCTTTCGCGCGCGCCTGAACGGAAAGCGCCAGCGTTGCGATCTGCACGCCGGCGTCGTTGTAATAGAACTCGCGCGTCACGTGCCACCCTTGCGCGGTTAGCAAGTTGGCCAGCGCATCGCCGAGTGCCGCTTGCCTGGCGTGACCCAGGTGGAGCGGTCCTGTCGGATTGGCGGACACGAACTCGACCATCACCCGCTCGCCAGCGTGTGCATCGCTGACGCCGAAGTGGTCAGCTTGATGTAACACGTCACGCACCACTTGCTGCCGGGCCCCGGCGGCGAGCCTTAAATTGATGAATCCGGGACCGGCGACTTCGACCGTGTCGAGCAGCGACGAAAATGCGTCAGTGCCACGCATCGCAGCTACAATTTCAGTGGCCACCTCGCGCGGATTTTTCTTTTGCGCCCTGGCGATTTGTAAGGCGACGTTGGTTGCAATGTCTCCATGCGCTTCGATCTTCGGCCGCTCAAGCGTGATTGGAATGCCGGTCACGCCAAGCTGCGCGCAAGCGCTTTGAATCAAGCCGACGAGTTGTTCTCTATGCGAGGGAAGCATTCGCGACGCTCAGGGGTGCGCCAAATCGCGCAAAGCCGTGCAGTTTACTTAGCAAGAGCGGCATTGGCCTGCAGTCATGCGTCGGTCTCGATTTCACCCTTAGAATGAAATGGCCTCAGCCCCAAAACTCAGCCTCAAAACTATTCCATAACGAGGACACTATGAACCGACGCCGACTTCTAACGTCTGCCGCCATCGCAGGCGTATCCAGCGCGCTTCCCTTGCCGCTGCTGGCGCAGCAACAGCGCGCCATTTGCTACAACTGCCCGCCCGAGTGGGCCGATTGGGGCGGCATGCTGAAACTGATCAATCAGCGTCTGAGCATTTCGGTACCGCCCGACAACAAGAACTCGGGGCAATCACTGGCGGCGCTGATCGCCGAGAAGGGCAACCCGGTAGCCGATGTGACGTACCTCGGTGGTCAAGTCGGCCCGCAGGCGCGCGAAGCAGGTGTTCTGGCCGCGTACAAGCCGCAGCGCTGGAACGATATTCCCGCCGGGCTGAAAGATCCCGAGGGCTACTGGTTCACGATCCACTCCGGCACGCTGGGCCTGTTTATCAACACGGCGGCTCTGCGCGGCAAGCCGGTGCCGCGCTCGTGGCGCGATCTGACCAATCCCGATTACAAAGGGATGGTCGGCTACCTGAACCCAGCGAGCGCGGCGGTGGGACAGGTCGGCGTGATCGCAGTCAACCTGGCGCTCGGCGGCACTTACGAAAATCTCGATCCTGCGATCGCATACTTCAAGCAGTTGCAGGCGAACAATCCCATTGTGCCGACACAGACGGCGTACGCGCGCGTCTTGTCGGGCGAGATCCCGATTCTGTTCGACTACGATTTCAACGCCTATCGCGCGCAGTACACCGACAAGGCGCCGGTGCAATTCGTGATTCCGCGCGAGGGGACGCAACAGCTGCCGTATGTGATGGGACTCGTTGCACGCGGTCCGAACCCCGAGCAAGGCAAGAAAATGCTGGACTTTTTATTGTCCGACGAGGGGCAGCGGCACTGGGCGAATGCATTTTTGCGGCCGGTGTTTCCCGCCGCGATGAGTGCGGAAGTGCGCTCGCGCTTTGTGGCCGATACCGAATACGCGCGCGCGAAGCCGATCGACGTCTTCAAGCTTTCGACAGTTGCAAAGGTGATCGGCGAGCGTTATCGGAAAGACGTGGGGTGAGCCAGTCGTGAGCCAAGGGTGACTCCGGCGGCTGAAGCCAGCTCTGTCGCGAAGCCGGCTTCATTGCGCCGGCTTCGCATTCCGCTCGGCAACGATGGCCCGATTCTGCTGTGGCTGCTGTTGCCAGCGGCGATCGTCTTCTCCGCTTTTTTTCTGCTGCCTCTGGGCAATCTGTTCCTGATCGGCGGCTCGGGGGCCCGCGGTTGGGGCGCCTACACGGCGGTGCTGACCGATGCGCAGTATCTGCGCAGCCTCGTATCGACGATTGCGCTTGCCGCAGCAACCACTGCTGCGACGTTGTTGATTTCGGGCATCACCGGTGTGTTCCTGACGCGCGCTCGCTTCCGCGGGCGTGCTCTGTTAGCGGCGCTGCTGACGCTACCGCTCGCGTTTCCTGGTGTAGTGATCGGTTTCATGGTGATCATGCTGGCGGGCCGACAGGGCTTGATTCCGGACATCAGTGAGCGCCTGATCGGAGAGCGGATCGTATTTGCGTATTCGATGGCGGGCTTGTTCCTCGGCTATTTGTACTTCTCGATTCCGCGCACGATTCTTACGGTGATGGCCGCTGCCGAAAAGCTCGACCTTCGGCTGGAAGAGGCAGCACGCTCGCTCGGCGCGGGGCCGCTGCGCGTCGTCAGCGACGTCATCGTTCCTGCGCTGAAGCCCGCGTTGTTGTCGGCGGGCGCTATCTGCTTCGCGACTGCAATGGGCGCGTTCGGAACCGCATTCACGTTGGCAACGCGAATCAACGTCTTGCCCATGGTGATCTACACCGAGTTCACGTTGCAGGCGAATGTCGCGACTGCCGCCGCGTTGTCATTCGTGCTCGGCGCGCTGACGTGGGCCGTCCTGGCTACGGTTCGCACGGCCGCAGGCACCACCGTAGCGGCGGCCGGGTAAATGCGCCACCGCTCGATCTGGTTCTGGCCGCTGCTCGCGTTCACGATCGTCGTGTGCGCGTTTCTGATCGTTCCGGTAGGCATGTCGATGCTCGCCGGTGTGACACGCAATTACTTTATCGGCATCGATAGTGGCCTGACCCTTGAATGGGTGATCAAGGTCTGGACCGATTACCGGCACACCATCCTCCTTTCTATTCAGATCGCGCTCTCGTGCCTCGCATGCACGCTACTGCTCGGCGTGCCCGCTGCTTATGCTTTGGCGCGCGCCAACAATGCGGCGACTCGGATTGTCGAAGAACTGCTGGTGATGCCGGTTGCAATTCCTGGACTCGCGACCGCGCTTGCGCTGATCGTCACGTTCGGCAACTGGGGTGGGTTTCGCCGTAGCTGGTTGATCATCCTGGTCGGGCACGTGCTGTTCACGCTGCCGTTCATGGTGCGCAGCGTGCTCGCGGTGCTGGCATCGATCGATCTGAAGTCACTCGAGGAGGGTGCGCGCAGTCTGGGTGCCAATTTCACGCAGCGGTTCTTCGGCATCGTGCTGCCGAACTGCCGCGCCGGCATCGTGGCGGGCTCCCTGATGGTGGTGACATTGTCGATCGGCGAATTCAACATGACGCTGTTGCTGCACACTCCTTTGACGCCGACGTTGCCGGTCGGGCTGGCCGATGCGTACGCGTCGCTGCGGCTCGAAGTCGGCTCCGCGTACACGCTGATCTTTTTCGTCATCATCATTCCGCTGCTGATCGCGTTGCAATGGGCGTCGCAGCCGGTGAACTTCGCGCGCTCCGCGCAAGAGCGACGTGTGGCGACATGAGTGGCATTCCCATTCAGATTAGTCGCTGCGGTAAGACATTCGACGACGGCACGCGCGCGCTCGAGCCGATCGATCTCGACATCGCGGCTGGCGAAACGATTGTGCTGCTCGGACCGTCGGGCTGCGGCAAGACCACGACGCTACGCATCATCGCGGGACTCGAGTCGCCCGATAGCGGTGGCCAAGTGCTCTTTGACGGTGTCGATGTCACCCCTGTGCCCATCGAGAAGCGCAACGTCGGCATGGTGTTTCAGAGTTACGCGCTGTTTCCGAACATGTCGGTCGCCGGCAACGTCGAGTACGGCTTGAAGGTGCGTGGCATGCCGGCGGCGCAGCGCATGGCGCGCGTCAAGGAAATGCTGGCGATGATGCATATCGAGCCGCTCGCGCAACGCCGCATCGATCAACTGTCGGGCGGCCAGCGGCAGCGCGTGGCGCTGGCCCGCGCGATCGCGACGCGCCCGCGCGTGCTGCTGCTCGATGAACCGCTGGCCGCGCTCGATGCCAAGCTGCGCGACAGCCTCCGTCTTGAGATCGACCGCCT
>JBDTQZ010000233.1:0-4566 GCA_039931935.1 Burkholderiaceae bacterium
GGTCGACGGGAAAGGAGTCAATGAGTTCCGCTCCGAACCCGATCCGAAGAAACACGTGCTCGCGCACGTGTTCAAGGTCGTTGTCGACCCTTACGTCGGCAAGCTCGGTGTGTTTCGTGTCCACCAGGGCACGATCACGAAGGACACGCAGCTTTATATCGGCAGCGGACGCAAGCCGTTCAAGGTTGGGCATCTATTGATGCTGCAGGGCTCGAAGACGGTCGAAGTTGCGTCGGCATCGCCGGGAGACATCGCGGCGGTCGCGAAGATCGACGAGATCGATTTCGACTCTGTGCTGCATGACTCGCACGATGAAGATCAAATCCATATGCGGCCGCTCGAATTTCCCACGCCAATGAGCGGCCTCGCAATCCAGCCAAAGCGACGTGGCGACGAGCAGCGCATCTCGGAAGTGCTGCACAAGATGATGGCCGAAGATCCGACCTTGGTCGTCGAGCACGATGTGACGCTGAACGAAACGGTGTTACGAGGATTGGGCGAACTGCATCTGCGCTCCGCGCTGGAGCGCATGTCGTCGCAGTACAAGATCGAAGTGTAGACGCGCCCGCCGCGTGTGCCATATCGGGAAACGATCGGCGCACCCGCAGAAGGCCACGCCCGGCACAAGAAGCAGACCGGGGGCGCCGGGCAATTCGGAGAGGTGTTCCTGCGCGTCGAGCCCCTGGCGCGCGGCGCAGGCTTTGAATTCGTCGACCAGGTCAAGGGTGGCGTGATTCCCTATCAGTTCATTCCCGCCGTGCAGAAAGGTGTCGAGTCGGTTCTAACGTCAGGGCCCGTCGCCGGATACCCGATGCAGGATCTGCGAGTGACGGTGTACGACGGCAAGCACCATCCGGTCGACTCGAAAGAGATCGCATTCGTTTCTGCAGGCCGCAAGGCCTTTCTCGATGCACTGAACAAAGCGCGGCCGATCGTGCTCGAGCCGATCGTCAACGCTGAAATCGAAGCACCCGAGTCGCACATCGGTGACATCACAGGCGACTTGTCGTCGCGTCGCGGCCACATCACCGGCACCCGCGGTCTTGCGGGAGCGATGACGGTCGAAGGGTTGGTGCCACTGGCAGAACTCGAGGGCTATTCGGCTCGACTCAAGTCGATGACGCAAGGCCGCGGCGCATGGACGATGTCGCTATCGCATTATGAACAGGCACCGCCGAATGTTCAGCAGTTACTGGCCACCGAGCACAAGTCGAAGGCGAAGGTAGAAGAAGACGATTGAGCGGTGCTTATGCGGGTACGTGCCGCTCTATCTTCGGTTCTCGAATCGGCAGGTTCACCAGCGCTGCGGCGAGCGCAAGCAGCGCGTCCGCGTACCACATCCAAAGATAACTGCCCGTGCGATCAACCGCGATGCCGCCCAAATATGCGCCGAAGAACGCGCCGATCTGATGCGACAGCAGTGTCAGTCCGAACAGCGTAGCAAGGTAGCGCACCCCGAATAGTTTGCCGACCACGCCTGCAGTCGGCGGGACGGTTGCCAGCCACGTTACGCCAAGCCCGACAGCGAAGATGTAGAACGTCATCGCAGTTTTCGGTGCGGCCAAGTAAATCAGAATCAACACCGTACGCGACAGATACATCCAGAACAGGATGTACTTGCTGCGATAACGGTTCACCCACTGGCCAGCGACCAGGCTTCCAAAAATGTTTGCGAGTCCGATCAGCGCAAGCGACCAGCTTGCGACCGAGGCCGGCAATCCGCAAAGCCCAACCTCGCTCGGCAAATGAATCACTAAAAACGCGATGTGAAAGCCGCACGTGAAAAATCCCGCGTGCAGCAGCAGATAACTGCGATCCCTGAAGGCGTCGCCGACAGCGCGCCTTAGCCCGCCGTCAGTCTCCATGGCTGCACGCGCTTCTGTCGCTTCTGGTGAGCGACGCAGAATGCGGGTCAATGGCAATGCCGCCAACGTGAGCACCGCGAGCGACCACATCGCGCCGGCCCAGCCGAACAAGCTAATCAACTTTTGGACCACTGGAGCGAATACAAACTGCCCAAACGAGCCGCCCGCGTTGATCACGCCCGACGCAGTGCCGCGCTTGTTGGCGGGCACATGCTGCGCCGTCGCTCCTATCAACACTGAAAAACCCGCGCCGCCCGCACCGGCCGCAAACAGGATTCCCATCGTCAACATCAGCCCAAATGCGCTTGTGAGCAACGGCGTCAGCGCGCAGCCAATAGCGAGCACCACAATGCTGCCCGCCAACACGCGACCCGTTCCATAGCGATCGGCCAGTGCACCTGCGATCGGTTGCACCGCTCCCCACACGAACTGCCCGACGGCAAGCGCGAAACTGATCGTGACGATGCCAAGCCCGGTCGCGGTGTTCAGCGGCGAGACGAAGAGCCCCAACGACTGTCGCGCACCTATTGTCACCATCAGGATCGCGGCTGCGACTAGCGTCATAGTCCACCATCCACGCCCTGCTTTCGACTGTGCCATCGCTGCGTTCACTGTGCTGTTCTCATCATCACCGCCTGGCCAACGGTTTAAAGCGAGGGCGATGCGGGCGCGCACCTTCTTCGCCGAGCCGCTGCTTCTTATCCGCCTCGTATTCCTGGTAGTTGCCGTTGAAGAAATTCCACTGCGAGTCGTCCTCCGATGCCAGGATGTGCGTGGCGATGCGGTCGAGAAACCAGCGATCGTGTGAAATTACCAGCACCGTACCCGCAAACTCGAGCAGCGCCTCTTCGAGCGCACGCAACGTTTCAACGTCAAGGTCATTCGATGGTTCGTCCAGCAGCAACACGTTGCCGCCGGCGAGCAGGGTCCTCGCAAGATGCAAGCGACCGCGCTCTCCGCCGGACAGGTTGCCGACGATTTTTTGCTGATCGCCGCCCTTGAAGTTGAACCGTCCAAGATAGGCACGCGATCCCATTTCGAACTTGCCGACCGTGAGCATATCGAGACCACCGGAGACCGCTTCCCACACGCTCTTGTCGTTTGGCAACGCATCGCGAAATTGGTCGACCGACGCCATGCGTACCGTCGGACCGATGACGATTTCACCCGCATCGGGCTTTTCCTTGCCGGTGATCATCCGAAACAATGTCGACTTGCCGGCACCATTGGGCCCGATGATGCCAACGATCGCGCCTGCCGGCACACTGAACGTCAGGTTGTCGATCAACAGCCGGTCGCCATAACCTTTAGACACGCCGTCGAACTCGATCACCTTGTCACCCAATCGCTCGGAAACCGGGATGAAAATCTCCTGCGTTTCGTTGCGCGTTTGATGCTCGTACGACGACAGCTCATCGAAGCGCGCCAACCGCGCCTTGCTCTTTGCCTGCCGGCCTTTCGCGTTCTGACGGACCCACTCAAGCTCGGACTTCATCGTTTTCACGCGTGCGTCTTCCTGCTTCGACTCGCGCGCCAATCGCTCCTCTTTTTGTTCGAGCCAGGCGCTGTAGTTCCCCTTGTATGGAATTCCGCGTCCACGATCGAGCTCGAGGATCCACTCGGCGGCGTTATCCAGAAAGTAGCGGTCGTGTGTGACCGCGACCACGGTGCCTGGAAATCGCAGCAGAAACTGTTCGAGCCAGTCGACGCTCTCGGCATCCAGGTGGTTCGTCGGCTCGTCGAGCAGCAACATGTCGGGCTTCGACAGCAACAGCTTGCACAGCGCTACGCGACGCTTTTCGCCGCCCGATAACGTGCCGAGCACCGCGTCCCATGGAGGCAGGCGCAGCGCATCGGCCGCGATTTCCATTTGATGCTCGGTGTCTTGGCCACTGGTTGCTAGGATCGCCTCGTACTTCGCCTGTTCGGCCGCCAGCAGATCGAAGTCAGCGTCGGGCTCGGCGTAGGCGGCGTAGATCTCGTCAAGCTTTTGTTTCGCTTGCAGCGATTCTCCAAGGCCCCCTTCCACTTCCTGCTTGACGGTGATCGCCGCGTCAAGTTGCGGCTCCTGCGGCAGGTACCCAATCTTGATACCCGGCATCGCCACCGCGTCGCCTTCGATTTCGTGATCGAGGCCGGCCATGATTCGAAGCAGCGTCGATTTGCCGGAGCCATTCAGGCCAAGCACGCCGATCTTCGCGCCGGGGAAAAAACTGAGCGAAATATTCTTAAGAATCTCGCGCTTGGGCGGAACGACCTTGCCCACGCGGATCATCGAATAGACGTACTGAGCCATTGAATCTACCGAATTGATAGCAAATTAAGAGGGAGCAATGAGGACCACGGCGAGCGGCGAGGTTACCGCATCGCATGTATCATTCGCTTCGGATTGTGGTGCTGTGTGTTCCGGTTCGCACCCTCCCCTCGCGGTTGTTAATCAATACTCCCCGAACCTTTTGTAGTGTTCGCATTTGCCTGAACCGGTTCTGCGATGCTCTAGCGTCGCCCAGGCCGTGCTCAGGAGAATTAATTGAATTTGTCATTTGAATCCCTCGGCTTGTCCGAGGCACTGGTTCGTGCTGTGACCGAACTGGGTTACACCACGCCTACTGCGATTCAGCAGCAGGCGATCCCCGCAGTGCTAAGCGGCGGCGACTTGCTCGCCGGCGCGCAGACCGGCACTGGCAAAACTGCCGGCTTC
>JBDTQZ010000234.1:0-4558 GCA_039931935.1 Burkholderiaceae bacterium
CTATTTCACGCTGATCTTCGTGCTGGTGGCGATCAACCAGCCGTTCACGATCTGGATGTTGCGTTCGTTTTTTGTCAATATTCCGAGCGAGCTTGACGAAGCGGCGCTGGTCGATGGTTGCACCCGGTTCCAGGCATTCCGGCGCGTCATCATCCCGGTGATGTGGCCGGGTGTCGTGACCACCGGGCTGTTCAGCTTCCTGCTTGCCTACAACGACTTCCTGCTCAGCTCGGCGCTCACCAGCGGCGACCACATGACCATGCCCGCAGCCATCGCCAATGCCATCACGGCCGAAACCGAGGCCCTCCTGATGCAGGGCGTGGCCGGTGCGGTGAGCATCACGATTCCGCTGATCATCCTGGTGGTGGTGTTCCAGAAACAGATTGTGGGCGGCCTGACACAAGGCGCGGTGAAAGGTTGAGTAATCAATGACAACAGACATCCACAAAAAGGTTGAGTAATCAATGACAACAGACATCCACAGCCGCAACAAGGCAGTCCTGGGACCGCTGCGCGCGGCCCTGTACGACTATGAACCCGAGCGCGTGCGCACCGAATTGCAGGCGGTGTTCCGGCACGATGCGCTGGTGCGGCTTGCGGCGCCGTTCGAGGATCTGGACGGTCCGATAGATTTGTTTCGCCAGGCGTTCGAACCCTTGGGGCGGGCCATTCCCGACCTGGAGCGGCGCGACACGATCGTGGTGGCTGGGCCGGGGGCCATCGGCGGCGACTGGGTTGGCTGTTGTGGTTATTACACCGGCACCTTCGTGCGGCCCTGGCTCGACATTCCGCCCACTGGTCACCAAGTGTCGATGCGCTTCCATGAGTTCTTCCGCATCGAAGCGGGCCAGGTGGTGGAGATGCAGGCCTTGTGGGACATCCCCGAAGTCATGATGCAGGCGCGCGCCTGGCCGATGGTGCCGAGCCTGGGACGGGAGTGGCATGTGCCGGGCCCGGCAACACAAGACGGTCTGATTAGCGGGCCGCGCGACGAGGAACGCTCTGCGCGCAGTCGGCAACTGGTGCAGGAAATGCTCAGCGGGTTGAGCCGGGTCGCCACCGGCGGCGTTGCAGCGATGCGCCTGGAAGACTACTGGCACCCGCGTCTCAACTGGTATGGACCCAGCGGCATCGGCACAGGTCGCGGTATTGCGGGTTTTCGCAACTGGCATCAGATTCCATTTCTCAACGGCATGCCGGACCGGGTCGGTACCGGCGGCAAAGGCAATTTCTTTTCGGAGGGGGACTATGTAGGTTTCACCGCCTGGCCCGGCATGCACGCGAGCATCTCGGGCGACGGCTGGCTCGGCATCGCGCCGTCGGGGCAGAAAATCACTATGCGCAGCCTGGACTTCTGGCGCTGCGAAAACGGTTTGATCCGGGAGAACTGGGTGCTGGTCGATCTGCTGCACGTTTACCGCCAGATTGGCGTGGATGTGTTTGCTCGGTTGCGGGAATTCAACAAAGCCAGGTATGCGCCAGACTGAGCATGCAGTTGCCAAGCTTCCAGAAACAGACAGTGTTCGTCCTCACACAAGGCGCTGTGAAGGGCTGATGCTCACCGTTCGTCGACATCGCATCAACGCCTTGCGAAGCACGGGCTCGCTGACGTGCGCGCAGCATTCGGCCGAACCAGCCAACCGCGCGTTGCCCTGCCTGCTGATGATCCCTGGCACCCTGTGCGACGCAAGGCTTTTCGAGCGCCAGATACGCGCACTGCGCGGCGTGGCACGGGTCGTTGTCGCCGACTATTCGCGGCTGAAGGTTCGCTCGGCATGGCTCGACAACCTGCTGGCGTGTTTGCCGGAACGCTTTGCAGTGGCGGGGTTTTCACTTGGCGGCATGTTCGCGCTCGAGCTGCTGCGCATGGCGCCAGAACGCATCGACCGTCTGGCCCTGATCGCGAGTAACGCCCAGCCGGCCGGACGCAAGCATCAGCACCGTGGCCGCCAACTTCGGCGTCTTTGGCAAAGCCATGGGCCTGAGCACTTGTTTCGGCTGCTGCAATCGGGCTACTTTCATCACGACGCAGCCCGTCGGCGCCATGCGCCTCTTGTGGGTCGCATGGCCGTCGATACCCCGCGTCAAGCCGCCCTTCAGCAGTTTGCCTGGGCTGCACAGAGGCCCTCTGGCCTGGATACGCTGCGAGACTTCATGCGCCCGCTGTTGATTGCCAGCGGCGCGCTGGATCGCGTGTGCCCTCCCAAGCTTCAGCGGGCCATGCGTGACGCGCAGCCAAGGGCGCGCTGGCTTCAAATCCCTCGTTGTGGCCACTTCGTTCCGCTGGAGGCCGCAGTTCCACTCAACGGGGCCCTCGTGCGCTGGATGCACGAACCCCTCACTTCACAAGGAGTATTCACGTGATCACCAAACAGGCGCTCGAAGAGCGCTTCATCCCATTTTCGAGCTTGCGCTACAGCACCGATGCGTTTATCGACTATCGCATACCTGGCTGCGGGCCCAAATACAACTACGCCCTTGTCGGGCCCGGGGTGTCGCAAAACCCGAATCAGCCCGTCAGCCTTCGTGAGCATCACGGCTTCCAGGTCGGTGGGGTGGCCATGCCCCCTGGAACCGTCAACCCACCACATATGCACTTCACCTGCGAAGTCTTCATCTGTACGCGGGGGCGATGGGAGTTGCGCTGGGGCTTCAATCCCGAACCATCGGTCGCGGAGTTTGGGGTTGGCGATATCTGCTCGGTGCCGACCTGGATTTATCGCGGATTCAAGAACGTGGGCAGCGAAGACGGCTTCATGTTCACCGCGCTGGGCGGTGACGACACCGGCGGCATTCTTTGGGGGCCGACAACGCTGGAAGCGGCGGCGCATGAAGGCGTCTACCTGACTGACGACTACCGTATCGTGGACGAGCAGATGGGGCAAAAGCTCGGACCGACCGATCGCAGGCTCGAACCGATGACACCCGAGGAGATCGACGGCCTGCGCAAGTGGTCGCCCGAGGAGATGGCTCGGCGCATTGTCCGATTCGTGGACCTGCAATGGTCAACGAACGCGTTGCTTGATTCGGCGCTGCCCGGATGCGGTGGTGCATTGGCGCCGGTGGTCGGGCTCGGCTTCACGCAGGATCGAGATCATGTGGCGCCCGTGACCGATGCGCATGGCCTGTCCATCGAGTGGCTGCGCGTACCTGCCGGTGGAGCGGTTCAACGTCATCGCCTTCATGAGAAACAGGTACTCATCATGAAGGGCGGCACGATTGACCTGCAGCTCGAAGCGGACGACGGTGAGGTCTCGCACCGATTGGGCGGCACAGCTGAGGCGTGGGACAGCTTCGCGCTGCCAGGTTCGGTCTGGCGCAGCTTTCGCAACGCCGGGGACGAGCCGGCCTTCGCCCTGCTGATCACGCAAGGCGATGCGCGCAAGCGCATAGAGTGGGCCCCCGAGGTGGTGGCTGCGGCGGCCCGGATCGACCGGGCCCTGGATGCCAGCGGGCATGTCGCGTCCAAGCGCTTTGTTGACCGTTCGCAACGTTGACCGGAAACCGGCATGGAAAACCCCTGGATTCCGCTGGACACCCGACTGCCCGCTCTACTGCGCAGCGGCGACCAACTGCGCGGCATCTTCAACGGCATCTCGTCGCCTGCCATAGTGGAGATGTGTGCGTTTGCCGGCTTCGACTTCATTGTTATTGACAACGAGCACGGCAGCAGCGACTTGCAGACCACCGAGCACATGTTGCGCGCTGCCAGGGCGAGCGGGATAGTACCGATCGTGCGGTGCCTGGAGCATGACATTTCACGCGTGCTCGACATGGGGGCGAGCGGCCTGCAGATTCCGATGGTGCGCGACGCGGCACACGCGGTTGAGATTGTCCAGCGCGTGCGTTATCCGCAGCCCGGGACTGGCGGAGGACAGCGAGGCAGCGCCTTCAGTACGCGGGCGGCGGGCTACGGCGCCTTCGGGGGCCCAGCCCACACGGCGCGAAGCAATGCCGGGGTCGCATTGATCGCAATGATCGAGACCCCGCAGGCCGCCGCGCAGGCCGCCGAGATTGCGGCGGTCGATGGCGTTGATGTTGTATTCGTCGGTCCCAACGACTTGGCTCACAGCATGGGGCATGAGAACCGCTGGACCGATCCGCCGGTGCAAGAAGTTATTGAGCTGGTGTTGCGGGCGGTCGCCGCCGCGGGCAAATGCCCTGGCATTCTGGCCTTGAACGACGATGACGTCGAACGCTATGCCGCCTGGGGTGCACGCTACTTCGCTACGGTGAGTACGGGCGTCATCACCGCCGCGCTCAAGGAAGCTGCCCGCGGAAGCCGCCGCCAGATATCTTATTGAGCGTCCATGCGGATTGGCCCACGCGTCTGATTTCTCGCGGTGTGCCTACTCACGCAAGCTTGTGGTTATTGCCAGCTCGGCTCAACTATGACAACAACTGATAGAGGGAGGAGCACCACCGCTACTCTCGTATTCAGCGTAAATGCCAAGCCCTATTTCCGTTGTGGGCCCTGGTGATGAATGTCTGGCAGCGGGTAGCGATGCTGCTGGTCAGCCTATGGGCGTCTCTGAAGGCTGTTATTTCCCGATTTAGA
>JBDTQZ010000235.1:0-4541 GCA_039931935.1 Burkholderiaceae bacterium
CGGCCGGTGCCAGTCAGAATGGCGTCGACCGTCACCGTGCTTTTGTAGTCCTCGCTGACTAGATCGACCAGCTTGCGCCCGTCTTCGACGCGCACGCGGACGGCCTTGGTGTTTAACCGCACTTCGATGCCGTTGCGCGCAAAGGCGTCCGACAATATCTGCGCGGCGTCGCGTTCCTCTTTTGGCAGGAACATTGGAATTTCCTGGACGATCGTGGTCTGCGCTCCGAACCGGCAGAACGCCTGTGCGAGTTCACAGCCGAGCGGACCGCCGCCGATCACCAGCATGCGCCGCGGCAGCTCGACCAGGTCGAACACGTTCTCGTTGGTCAAAAAGCCCGCTTCCACCAAGCCGGGAATCGCAGGCGTATCCGGCCGCGCGCCGGTGGCGATCATCGCCTTCTTGAAACAAAGCTTCGCACCATCCACCGCGAGCGTATCGGCGCCGGTAAGGCGTGCCTCGCCGAAGAACACGTCGACGCCGGCCGCGACCAGCCGCTGTACCGAATCGGCACGACTGATGCGCGCCCGGATGGCGCGCATGCGGCGCATCACAGCCGGGAAATCAACGCCAATATCCGTTGGGATCTGCGCGCCATAGCGCTCGGCGTTGCGCATCTCGGCGTACAGGCGCGCCGTGCGAAGGATCGTTTTCGATGGCACGCAGCCGATGTTCAGACAATCGCCGCCGAGCAACTGGCGCTCGACCAACGCCACCTTCGCGCCGAGTGCTGCCGCCCCATGGGCCGCAACAAGCCCGGCAGGGCCGGCGCCGATGATGACGAAGTGGTACCGGTCAACAGGCTGCGGATTGCGCCACTCGGGCGGGCGCACATTGGCCACGCGTTCGCGCTCGTATGCGTCAAGTGGCATTACAGCCAACCGCCGCGAAACCCGGCGCGCCGCAGGCCGGTGATGATGTATGGACAACCACGCATCAGTCGCCAGATCAATTGCGAGCGGTAGTTTTCGATCATCAGCGTGACGATTCCCTGGTCGAGGCCGAAGTGGCCTGGTGAGACCCAAGCCCGCCCATCGGCGCCGACCAAGCTCGGATCAAAACTGCTTGCATATCGCACGCCGGTTTGCATTTCGGGGTAGCGGCGAGCCATGCTGCGTACGGCGCTTAACGCGATCTCGGGCGCGAACGGCAGCGAGGCCACTGCTGCCCATCCCGCAAGCGTTCCGTCGTCGGGTCCGTAAGGCACGCCGCGCGCCGTATAGCCGAACAGGCGCCGCTGCTCGTTGGTAACTTGCGGGTCATCGTCGCTCGGGCCATCACACGCCGTAAGCCCCCAGCAGTTTTCGTCATAACCGGCGAAACTGCGCGGATTGCGTCGCGCGTACTCGCGTTGCACCTCGGTCGCGCGTCGGCTGTTTTCAAAGTAGTCGCAGCGTTTCCTACGCATGAAGCGATCCTGAATGTCGCGGAAATCGATCCATGCATGCGAGAACTGGTGCACGAACAGCGGCCCCGCATACAGATAGTCGTGACCGTACAGATTTTCCCACTGGTACGTCACGGTCCAAGAGTGGTAGCAGTCCTGGTCGAGCGGATACGTCGGCGAACCGAGTGCCAGCGCGTACAGCACGATGGCTTCACTGTAGCCGTCCCAGCAGTAGTTCAGATATCCGCTTTCAGGCTTCCAGCCCTGGCTGATCGTCGGGCGGCCGTTTTGCGCCCACTGCCAGTCGATGCGGCGATACAGCGCGTAGGCGAGTTCGCGGAGCTCAATTTCTTCCGCCGTATTGGCGGTGAAGTACATCGCTGCAGTCAGTACCCCCGCCATAAGTAGCGCTGTGTCGACCATCGACAGCTCCGAGCACCACACGCGTGCGCCGGTTTGCATATCGAGAAAGTGGTAATAGAAGCCTTTGTAGCCGGTGGCGTCTGCACCTCCGCTTTGATCACTGTCGTGGAAAAACCGCAGCGCGGCGACGGTGCAGGCCACTGCGTCAACGCGTGTCATCCAACCGCGTTCAACTGCGATTGGATACACCGACAGCGCGAATCCGACCACAGCGATGCTGCACGGCGAATTCACACGCGAAGTGTCGGCGACCAATCCATTGGGCGGGTTCACCGCTTGCTGAAAGTAGCCGAACGCGGCGCGCTGCAGATCGTCCAGCAGCGCTTCATCGGTCGGCGTGCATGTACCCACGCGGTTCAGGAGGTTGTTCTCGGGCATTTGATTTTTTGTATTAGCTCGGTACGCGGACATCGGTCGCACTACGAGCACGATGCTTGCCCGCCATCGGGCGAGCAATGTACAACCAACACAAGGAGCTCACGTGGCGGAGACGAGCGAGCTGGTGTTTCTGCTCGATGTCGACAACACGCTGCTCGACAACGACCGTTTTGCTGCCGATCTCGGCGCACGGCTCGAGCAGGCGTTCGGTGCGGCGGAGCGCGAGCGCTACTGGACGATCTACGGCGCGCTGCGCGACGAACTCGGCTATGCCGACTACCTGGGAGCGCTGCAGAAGTTTCGTGCTGGGCTCGATGACGATCCGGACTTGCTGCAGATGTCGGCGTTCATGCTCGAGTATCCGTTCGCCAGTCGACTGTATCCACGCTCGCTTGACGCGATCAACCACCTGCGTACGCTGGGCCTGCCGGCCATCCTGTCCGACGGTGACGTGGTATTTCAGCCGCGCAAGATCCAGCGCTCCGGCATCTGGGAAGCGGTCGAAGGTCGTGTGCTGATCTATCTACACAAGGAGCGCATGCTGGACGCGGTGCAGCGCCGTTTTCCGGCGTCACACTACGTGATGCTCGACGACAAGCCGCAACTGCTCGCAGCGATGAAGCGCGGGCTCGGCGAAAAGCTAACCACCGTATTTGTGCGTCAAGGCCATTACGCTGTTGAGTCGATGAACACGGTGATCGACCCAGCGCCCGACATCAGCATCGGGCGGATCGCCGATCTGCTCGATGTCGAGCAGTCAGTGTTCTTAACCGCCGCACTGACGAACGTGCGTTCTCGATGAGTGTCTCTCCCTTCGCAGGCACGCCGGCGACGCCGGCGATGCTGATCGATGTCGCCAAACTTATTGCCGCCTACTACGCCAACGTTCCTGATTCTTCGATACCCGAGCAGCGGGTTGCATTCGGCACATCGGGACATCGAGGTTCGGCGCTGGAAAAAACCTTTAACGAATCGCACGTGCTCGCCATCAGTCAGGCAATCTGTCTGTACCGAAAGCTTCATTCAATTGACGGTCCGCTGTTTCTGGGCATCGACACGCACGCGCTATCGGTGCCGGCGTTTGAGAGCGCGCTCGAGGTGCTCGCCGCCAATTGTGTCGAGGTACTGATTGCGCGCGACGGCGAATACACGCCGACCCCGGCGATATCGCACGCCATCCTTGTCTATAACCGTGGTCGAACAACCAGGTTAGCCGACGGCATCGTGGTGACGCCATCGCACAATCCGCCCGATAGCGGCGGCTTCAAGTACAACCCGCCCGACGGGGGACCGGCCGACACGGAGGCCACCGATTGGATCGAAGCCAAGGCCAACGCGTTGCTCGAAGCCCGCTTGAAGGGCGTGCGACGTATCTCGTTTGATCAGGCGCGGCGCTCCGACACTACGCGCGAGCACGATTTCCTGAATGCGTACGTCGCCGACCTCTGCAACGTAATCGATCTCGATGCGATCAGTAGTGCTCGTGTCCGCATTGGTGTGGATCCGCTCGGCGGCGCGGGCGTGCATTACTGGGCGCGGATTGCGGAACGCTACAAGCTCGATCTGACCGTTATCAGCGGAGAGGTTGATTCGACCTTCGCGTTCATGAGTCTCGACTGGGACGGCCGGATCCGCATGGATCCGTCGTCGGAATACGCGATGCAACGGGTTATTGCGCTGAAGGATCGCTACGACATCGCGTTTGCGTGTGACACCGACCACGATCGCCACGGCATCGTTACCCCGAGCGCCGGGCTGCTGCCGCCGAATCATTATCTGGCGGTGGCGATCGACTATCTGTTTCGGAATCGCCCGCGCTGGAGCGAGCACGCGGCAGTTGGCAAGACCGTGGTCAGCAGCGCGCTGATCGACCGCGTCACCACCAGACTAGATCGCAAACTGGTCGAAGTCCCGGTCGGTTTCAAGTGGTTCGTCGACGGCTTGCTCGACGGCTCGCTGGGTTTCGCCGGCGAAGAAAGTGCCGGCGCGTCGTTCAGCCGCATTGATGGGTCGGTATGGACAACAGACAAGGACGGCATCGTGCCGGGCCTGCTGGCCGCTGAGATCGCCGCGCGCACCGGCCGCGATCCGGGCGAGCTGTATCGCGATCTCACGCGCGACCTTGGCGAACCGGCGGCTGACCGCGTCGAGGCGCCGGCCACCGTCGAGCAGAAACGCAAGCTAGCCAAGCTCTCGCCGCAGCAGTTGCGCATCAGCACACTAGGCGGCGAAAAGATCGACTGCGTGCTCGACCGCGCACCGGGCAACGACGCGCCCATCGGCGGCATCAAGGTGATCGCCACCAACGGCTGGTTCGCCGCACGCCCTTCCGGCACCGAGGACATATACAAGA
>JBDTQZ010000236.1:0-4531 GCA_039931935.1 Burkholderiaceae bacterium
TAGGCGCCAGTCACCGCCGTTTCACTCTCGAGCTCATTTACTTTCATCCGCGGGAGTCGCGTAATACTCGCGCAGGATTTCGAGAACCTCTGGCCGAGAAAACTCCGGCGGTACTGCACTTCCTTCGGAGAGCGATTTACGCAGCTGTGTGCCTGACACCTGCAGCTGGTCCTTTTCGTCGTGCGGACAGGTGCGGCCCGACGCCATCCCGCCACACGCATAGCACCAGAACGCAACATCGATCTTCAGCGGCTGCGTCTTGAGCGAGCCCGGCGGAATCTCGTCGAAGATGCGGTGTGCGTCGAACGGACCGTAGTACTTGCCGACGCCGGCGTGATCGCGCCCGACGATCAGGTGCGAGCAGCCATAGTTCTGACGAAAGAGAGCATGTAGCAGCGCCTCGCGCGGCCCGGCATAGCGCATGTCCAGTGGATAACCCGCCTGTACAACCGTGCCGACACGGAAATACTTTTCGATCAGCGCCCCAATCGCACGCGTACGCACTTCCGCGGGTATGTCGCCCGGCTTTAGATTGCCGAGCAGCGAGTGAATCAGCACGCCGTCGCAGACCTCGATTGCGATCTTGGCCAGATACTCGTGCGAGCGATGCATCGGATTGCGTGTCTGGAACGCTGCAACGCGCGACCAGCCGAGCCGCTCGAATTCGGCGCGAGTCTCGGCAGGTGTCATGAACAACGCGCCGTACTTCGCCTTGAAGCCGCCGTCGGAGAGCACTTGCACCGGACCAGCGAGATTCACTTCTCCCTGCTGCATGACCATTTTCACGCCGGGATGTTCGAGATCCGTAGTTCGGAACACGGACAAGCACTCGTGCGCCTTGTCGATCGAGTACTTCTCCGAAACTTTCATCACTGCAAGGGCGTCGGCGCCGTCACCGGCCAGCGCGATGTCGTCGCCAACGCGAATCGAATCGGCGGTCTTTGCATCGACCGACAGCGTGATCGGGATCGGCCAGAAAAGGCCGTCCGCCGTTCGAAAGTCCTCACAGACCTTTTCCCAATCGGCGCGCGTCATGAAGCCTTGTAGCGGAGTGAAGCCTCCAATACCGAGCATGATCAGGTCTCCCCTCTCACGCGAACTGACGCGAATCGCGGGAAGCGTCCGCGCACGCGCTCGCGCGGCCGCGAGCGACTCGCCCGCCGGCATCAGCGGTTTGAGGGCACCTCCGCCGTGCGGCGTAACTAGATCAGGCAAGAGCGCTCCGAGACGAGTCTGCTCATCTTGCGATCGCGCCGCTACTCGGCGAGTCGTAGCCCAAGGCTTCCGAGATTAGCGGCACGGTCCTTTCAGGAGCACCTTGTCCACGCATGTTTGAATTCATGGAATCACTGCTGAAGAGTTAATAAGTAGAAGGCCCGTGTTGACACTGGGTCTCGCGTGGATTCCTTGACAGTGTGAAAGATCCGCCGGAGTATGTCCTAGTTATTTTGTCTGACGTTGTACATCTCAGGGCAACTAGGGGAAACTCAGATGCGCCCTGGCCTCGCGGCTCGTTAAGATGCTCAAAAGCTCACCGTTCCGGCCAGCGTCCGCCCATAGAGACGACCGGGTTTAAACCAAGGACAAGGAGAACGTCATGAAATCCACGCTTCGTCGTCTCGCTGGTTTCGTTGTGCTGGCTGCCGTGGCTGCGTTACCCGCCTCAGTCGCACTGGCGCAGAGTCAGAAGGTCCTCAAATTTATCCCACAGGCGGATCTGCGCATTCTCGATCCCATCAGCACCACGGCATACATCACCCGCAATCATGGCTACATGGTGTACGACACGCTGTTTGCGATGGACGAGAAGTTCCAGGTCAAGCCGCAGATGGTCGACAAGTTCGACGTGAGCAAGGATCAGCTCACCTACACCTTCACCTTGCGCGACGGGCTCAAGTTCCACGATGGTCAGCCGGTGCGATCAGCGGACTGCATCGCGTCGATTGATCGCTGGGGCAAACGCGACGCGCTCGGCCAAAAGCTTGCTGAAGCGACCGAATCGTGGTCTGCAGTCGACGACAAGACCTTCCGCCTGAAGCTGAAGAAGCCTTTCCCGCTTACGCTGGAAGCGCTCGCCAAGCCGTCGTCGAATGTGCCCTTCATCATGCCCGAGCGTGTTGCCAAAACCGACCCGTTCAAGAACATCGACGATACGACCGGCTCGGGTCCTTTCAAATTCGTGAAAGCGGAATGGGTGCCCGGAAACAAAGTGGTCTACGTCAAGAACACCGACTATGTGCCGCGCAAGGAGCCGCCGTCCTGGGCCTCGGGCGGTAAAGTGGTCAAGGTCGACCGCGTCGAATGGATCTACATTCCCGATTCGGCCACCGCCGCCGCTGCGCTTAGCGCGGGCGAAGCCGATTGGTGGGAAAACCTGCCGGCGGATTTGATTCCGCTGCTTTCCAAAAACAAGAACATCACAGTCAAGAACATCGACCCGATGGGCTCGATGGGAATGATCCGCTTTAACTTCCTGTACCCGCCCTTCAACAACGTCAAGATGCGCCAGGCGCTGCTTTATGCGATCAACCAGCAGGATTATGTGATCGGCATTGCAGGCGACCCTAAGAACGGGAACCCGTGTTATTCCTATTTCACTTGCGGCACGCCGCTCGCATCCGAGGTGGCAGCAGACCCGCTTAAAGGCAAGCGCGATCTCGAGAAGGCGAAGCAGCTGATCAAGGAGTCGGGCTACAACGGCGAGCGCATTGTCATCATCGATGCGACCGACCAGCCGATGGTGCATGCGCAGTCGCTATTGACACTCGACCTGCTGAAGAAACTCGGCCTCAATGCGGAAGTGCAGGCGGGAGACTGGGGTACGCTGATCACGCGGCGCGCGGTCAGAGAGCCCCCGGAAAAAGGCGGCTGGAATATCTTTCATACCTGGATCGTGGGACCCGACATGTTGAATCCGGCGGTGAATTTCCCGATCCGTGGCACCGGCGACAAGGCGTGGTTCGGGTGGCCGACCGATGCCAAGCTCGAAGAGTTACGCGAAGCCTGGTTCAATTCGACCGATCAGGCCAGCTCCAAAAAGGCGGCAGACGCAGTGCAGGCGCGAGCGTTCGAATTCGTACCGTTCATTCCCACCGCGCAGTTCATCCTTCCGACCGCGTATCGCTCGAACATCTCAGGGGTCATCATTGCGCCGATTGCATTTCTCTGGAACGTCGAGAAGAAGTAAGGCGCTGGCACATCGGTGTTCGCGTATGTAGTACGCCGATTATTCGCGACCATCGTCGTCATGGCGGTGGTCGCGTTCTTCGTCTTCTCACTGCTTTATCTGACGCCGGGCGATCCGGCTGCGGTGATCGCCGGCGACGCGGCCACCAGCGACGACATCCGGCGCATCCGCGCCAACCTCGGCCTCGACGAGCCGTTCCTGGTGCGCTTTGGCGGTTGGGTCTGGGGACTCCTGCACGGCGATCTCGGCACCTCGATCTTCACCAATCTGCCGGTCACGCGGCTGATCGCGCAGCGCGTCGAGCCGACGGTGGCGCTCACCTTATGCACGCTGCTCGTAGCCGTGGCGGTCGCCGTACCGCTCGGAGTCATCGCAGCAGCCCGGGTCGGCACCTGGATCGATCGGAGCGTGATGGCATTTTCGGTGCTGGGGTTTTCAGTGCCGGTATTCGTTCTTGCCTACATCCTGATCCTGACCTTTTCGATCGAGCTCGACTGGCTGCCCGTGCAGGGCTATCGAAACTTCGACGAGGGTGTCTGGGAGTGGCTGCGGCACCTCATCCTTCCCAGCATCGCGTTGGGCACCGTGTACATGGCGCTGATCGCACGCATCACACGCGCCACGATGCTCGACGTGCTGGCGCAGGATTACGTGCGCACGGCACAAGCCAAGGGACTCGCGCCGCACTCGGTGCTGGTGGGGCATGCGCTCAAAAATGCCGCAGTTCCGATCATGACGATCGTCGGAATCGGCATTGCGCTTTTGATCAGCGGCGCGATCGTCACTGAAACCGTTTTCGCGATACCCGGCATTGGCCGTCTGACGGTCGATGCGATCCTGCGGCGCGATTACCCGATCATTCAAGGCGTGATACTGATCTTCTCCGCGACTTATGTGCTGATCAATCTCGCGGTCGATCTCTCCTACATGCTGTTCGACCCGCGGATTCGTTACTAGATGTCGGCACTCGCGCTTGACCTGCCGCGGTCCGCGTCGCCGACCTGGCGGCGCTTGAAGGATGCACTGCGACGCCATCCGACGGCGATCGTCGGCGCGCTGGTGTTGCTGATCATGATCTTGATCGCGATATTCGCGCCCTGGCTCGGCACCATCGATCCACAGGCGGTGGCGCCAATCAGGCGGTTGAAGCCGCCGTCGGCCGAATTCTGGTTTGGCAGCGACATGCTCGGGCGCGATGTCTACAGTCGCGTGCTCTTCGGCGCCCGCGTGTCGTTGAGCGTCGGGCTTGCAGTCGCGTTTTTTAGCACGCTCGTAGGGCTCGCGATCGGCCTGGTGACCGGCTACATCCGCTGGCTGGATGCGATCGTGATGCGAATCATGGAC
>JBDTQZ010000237.1:0-4522 GCA_039931935.1 Burkholderiaceae bacterium
CGAACTCAACACCGCGATGCGGCAATTGCTCGGTGAGCTCAATGATCGGCCGTTCCAGAAGCTCGAGGGGTCGCGCCGCAGTTGGTTCGACCTGCTCGATCGGCCGGCATTGCGGTCGCTGCCGAGTATCGCGTTCGAGTACGCCGACTTCAAGCGCGGGCGCCTGCCCAGCTTTTTCATGACAACGGGCCGCCTCGTGCCCTGGGGATCCGATCGTAGCCGAAAATTTCGACCGCTGAATGCCCCTTGATCGCGCGCGGCCCGAGGGGTACCAGATCCAAGCGATCAGCGAGATGATCGGCGACGGCGCGCGAGCAAACGAGGTGATAGCCAACTTCCTTGGTCACGCCTTCGAGGCGTGACGCAACGTTGGTCACGTCACCGATAAGCGTGAATTCGTGCCGGGCTGCCGCGCCGATGTGTCCGGCCACCCCCTCGCCGGCGTGCAGCCCAATGCCGATCTCCAGCGGCATTTCCCCCTTGTGTGCAAGTTCAACGTTCAAGTTCCGTAGGCTTGCGAGCATCGCGCGCGTTGCATTTACTGCTGCCGCGCAGGGATTGGGCAACGGTTGCGGCACTCCGAACACCGCCATGATGCCGTCACCCATGAAACTTATGACGGTACCGCCGTGATCGTGAATGATCGGGACGATCCGCTCGAAATAGTGATTGAGAAACGCGATCGTCTGCTCAGGGCCTATGCGCTCGCTGCGGCTGGTGTAACCACGAATGTCCGAAAACAGTACGCATCCGAACTGCTTGACGCCTCCTAGCGCGGGATTCAGCGTGCCGGCAAGAATTGCACGCATCACCGCCGGGCTGACGTAGCCGTCGAAAACGCGCCGTAGCCGACGTCGCTCGCGCAAGCTGAAGGCGGTTTCAAGCGCCTGCCGCCCTCCGACGCAGAGTAGCGCGACGAGCATCACGTTGGCGACGGGCAGCTCGAATCCCTTTGCCAGCGACAGCGTGGACGCCGCGATAGATGCAAGCCAGACGGTTAGGAGTAGCGCGAGCGCAGTGGCCGGACCTGGTGTCCACAGCCACAAAAGTGCTACGGCAAGCGCCAGGACGAGGGGAATCCACGCAGCGACGGGCTGCACCAGTCCGTCGTTCATCAGGTTCCGCAATGCCTGGGCGTGCAGTAGAACGCCGGGCGTAGTGACCGCCCCCGGGTCCCACGCAGCCAGGTTGACGGGTGCGGTAAGCCTGTCCTCGAATTTCAGGACGCTGCCGAGCAGAACCGCCTTTCCGCCAAACGCGCGCTGCAGGCTGCCGGCATCTCCGATGTCATACCATTCCAGCACGGTTTGCAGTGGGATGAAGTTAAGCGCTGGGCCGACTGCAAAATCGATCAGGCCGTCGTTGACAGCGGGTCGGCCCAAGCGCCGTGCCATTTGGCCAACCAAAGTCGGAACGGCGCCGTCATGCACCTCGATTCGCTCATCGAACCGGCGCACGACCCCGTCGGCATCCACAGGAAACAAGGCGTAGCCGGTCGCATCCTTTCCGGCGGCAGCCACGAATGCTGGATAGATCGGCCGCGTAACGCCGGCACGATCCACGGTCAACGCCAGCACGATAGGTGCAGCGCGCCCGGCGATCAGTATGCCCGTCAGCAGTTTGCGATCGTATCCCGGAACAATCGATTCGTAGCTGCGGTCGGGAAGCACTACGTCAAGTCCGATCCCCTTAGCGCCGCCGCTTGCTGCCGCCTGTAGGAACTTGCCCAGATGAGCATGCCATAGGGTCATGGGCTCGCGCAGGACGTTGGTCGTGTCTTCGTCGAAACCGACGACGACCACTTCGTTTTCGACCGCGCGCAACGCGTAAGTCCGCAGCGCCTTGAACTGCACGTCGAGCAGCGCCAGGTCGAACCGACGCAGCCATGGACTCAGGCAGAGCCCCACTGCGAGCAGCAGGACAAAAATGGCGGTGCCGGTGCGTATTGCTCGCTCGTTCAACCGGTTGCTGAGGTGGGCAAATGACGGCCCGACATTGAGGCGAGTCACGCGGGATCCGGCCGATTCCACGCCATGATCTGATCTTGCATATCCTTCTGGGAGGCGAACCGCTTCGCGTCATAGCAGCCCAACGGGCTCGTTACGGCTCTTCCAACGCACTTGTTGCAGTGTGAGCAAGGTCGGTCGGGGACATTCTTGCCGGCCTTGTACACTTCGAGCAAATCGGGATTTGCGATCAATGCCCGCGCCATGGAGACCATGTCGCAACGATGCGAATCGATCGCGCCTTCGATGAAGTTTTTTTCCTGAAATCCGCCGTTCGCGATGACCGGCATCCCGGTCTCTTTCTTGAATATTCCCGCGAAATCGAGATTGATCTCGGGCTGGTACGTCCAGCCAAGATTCAGGAACCATCGTGCGAGGCCGGTCGGCAGCGTGTTCACCAGCGTGGCGCGCGCAGCCGCCTTCCGGCTGAGATGCCGCGTGGAATTAAAAAACATTCTGATCTCGTCGAACGGAAATGGGCCGAGTGTGTCCCGCGGATTCGGAAAATCATAGCCCGCGACAACGTGCTGCGTCATGTCGTTGCCCGTCCAGCTTTCCCTCGATCTCAACACAGAGGGAAAACGAAGAAGGGAAAGTTGCAGCGGGCTGTGGTTGAAATCAGCGGCCGAGAGCCTGACGCCAAACAGGTAGTCGCGTCCGATCCGGTCGCGCACTGCTTGCACAATTCTTTGCAGCAAGCGAAACCGGCTGTCCGCACTGCCACCCCAATCGTACTCCGGCGGTTTATGCCGGGACTCAAGAATTGGTGAATCAAGTAGTCTTTGGTGGCGGTAATTTCCAGCCCGTCTGCGCCGGATGCTTTGACGCGTTCCGCGGCATCGGCGAAGTCGATTATTGCCTTTTCGATTTCGGCGTTCGACATCATCGTTCTCGTATTGTTGTAGCCGAAGCCGAGATCGAAGCCCGACGAGGACGACTTGCAGTCCTGCTCTTTGGGAAACAGACTCATGTACGTCGTGTAGCCAGGGTCACCAATCTGCACAATGTACCTGCAATCGGGGCTCCGCTGCTTGATTCCCGCGATGAACTTTTTCAGATAGGGCACGAACTTCGGGTCCGCAATGGAAGGGTATTGCCGCGGAGACACGCGGTCCTTGTTCACGTGAAATGTGGTTGAAATAATTCTGCCGACAGCGGCGGCAGCGAAGCGGTTTTCGGAATTTATCCAGACATCGGTCACGGTGCCATCGTAGTTGAACATCCGTCCTCCCACCGACGACCGAAGAATCCGGTTCTTGAACTGGACGTTGTTGATCGGGAGCGGCGTGACAATGAAGCTGTTGGACATGTCGGTTTACCTTCGCAAGGGCCATCGATGTGCGGTGAACAATGGAATTCTGCGCCGCCTCGGGTGCTTGTACCAGTACGGAGTTGGCGTTACGCCATGGCCGAAAGGCGACCGGGACGTGCGCCCGGCAAGGTGGGCGAGGAGCACTTCGGGCGACGATGAACGAGTAATCTCGCTGGCGGTGGCGATCCGCTGCCCGGGCGCCGTGATAGCCGACTTGTACGCAAGTACCGCATGCGCCACGGTATTGCGAAAGAAGTTGCCGTACCGTCGTTTCATCTGGCGGAGCAATCTGCAACCTAGAGCGACCAATGCGCTCGCGGGCGACATCTGGGACAATTTCTCCTCGCAGAGCTACAAGCAGTTGCCCTCGGTCGGTACGATCACGCTGAGCGACCCGTTCACCGGGGCGCCCATGCCCTACGCGATGCCGGCTGGTGGTCGCGGTTACACGCGGGTCCCGTCGCTCATCAGCATCTGGTCGACCGCGCCGTTTCTGCTCAACAACACCGTTGGCTCGTTCGAATCTGATCCCTCGGTCGAGAGCCGGATGAAGGTGTTCGACGCTTCGATCGAGCAGATGCTATGGCGGCAAAGGCGCGAGCACGATGCTGTCCTGGGCGACAAGATCCCGGGCACCATCGATCGCACGACGCAGCGCAGCGACGTGACCATCCCGGTCGGCTTCGCGCCCGAGTCATTGCGGCCGCTGCAGGGCACACTGCACCGCTTCCTGCCATGGCTCGTCAGCGAGGGCGGCGACATTGTTTTCGGGCCGATCCCGCAGGGCGTGCCGGTGGCCCTGCTGGCCAACCTCAAGCTGCTTGCGGAGAGTGACAGCCTGCAGGCCAAGGGCGCCCACATGCTCGACATTGGCGAATTTCTGCTGAAGCTGAAGGTTGATCTCGCTTCCGCCCCCGCCGGTGCCAGCGACACGGAGCTCCGCGAACGCTTCGTGAACCGGAAGCTCATCGAATTCCTGAAGACGTTTTGACCGCCGATCCAGGCATCTCCACCCGTGGCTGGCGCTGAAGAGCTCGAATGGGACTACGTGGTCGTAGGTTCGGGCGCCGGTGGCGCCACGCTGACGGCACGCCTGGTCGAAGCGGGCAAACACGTGTTCCTGATCGACGCGGGTGGCGACCCGCGCGTGGCCGTCGCACGTGGGCCCGACGACTACGACGTGCCGGCCTTCCATCCCTTCGCC
>JBDTQZ010000238.1:0-4498 GCA_039931935.1 Burkholderiaceae bacterium
GCACCAATCAATCCGAAGACCAGACCCACCAGCCCAAACGGTGAAGTCCAAAGTTCTGTCAGTGCCATAAGGTCACCCGAGGCTGGAATGATCTTTGCGTATATTGACGATTACGGGCACTTGCCGCTTGTCAGATGTGCTGGCAATCCCGGTTGGGTGTGGCAAACTTTCCGTCGCTGTACTTTACTTTTACCGGGAGAGAGAAACATGAATTTCATCATTTGGTTGGTTGTCGGCGGTTTGATCGGCTGGGTAGCAAGCATGATTATGCGCACCGATGGGCAGCAGGGCATCTTCCTCAACATCATTGTCGGAATCGTCGGTGCAATGCTCGGCGGCTGGCTGATCTCTCCTCTTGTGGGCGTTCCCACGATCAACCAGGGCTCGTTAAGCGTAGGCGCATTGGTCGTTTCGCTACTTGGCGCCATCATTCTGCTGGCGATCGTTAATCTGTTTCGCCGCGGTACCGCTCGCTAAGAGCGTGTAAGGTGTGAAGGGCGGGCATATGCCCGCCCTTTTCTATTCTGCAGTGACTTTTTGTTCGGCCTGCGGCCATACCACCACCTCGCGCATACCGGCCGGCGACAACCGCTTGCGCGACTGCTGCGACCACTGCGGTGCCGTGCACTACATCAATCCGCGGCCAGTCGTGGGAACAATCCCGATGTGGCGCGATCAGGTTCTACTGTGCAAGCGTGCGATCGAGCCACGTCTTGGCGAGTGGACTTTGCCCGCCGGCTTCATGGAAACCAGCGAAACCACGGCCGAGGGCGCGCTGCGCGAAACTCTCGAAGAAGCAGGTGCTCGCGTCAGGTTAGGGCCGCTATTTTCGATGATCGATGTACCTCATGTACAGCAAGTCCATATCTTCTTCCGAGCCGAACTGACGGACACACATTTCACTGCCGGCACCGAAAGCCTTGAGGTGCGGCTGTTTAAAGAAAACGAAATTCCTTGGGAAGAGATCGCGTTTCGAACGGTCTCGACAACGCTGGAGCTTTACTTCGCAGACCGGGCGCGGGGTGAGTTTGGAGTTCATACACGCGCGATCACGACAGCGCCGGCTGCGCGCGTGATGCGCGCATGATTCCGTGGCTTGCGCCGGGCCAGCCGTTCCCACCCGTCTCGACTGCGCTTCAAACTCCCAATGGATTGCTCGCGGCAAGCGCCGAGCTAACTACCGATCGCTTGCTCGCCGCGTATCCACAGGGAATCTTTCCGTGGTATTCGGACGAAGAGCCTGTCTTATGGTGGTCGCCCGATCCGCGCATGGTGCTGTTTACCAGCGAGTTCAAAGTTTCTCGCAGCTTCTCGAAGACTCTGCGCAAGGCCGCAGACGATCCGTCAATCGAGCTGCGTGTCGATGCCGACTTTGACGCAGTCATTCAGGCGTGTGCGGAGCCCCGCGGCGACAACGCGGGAACATGGATCACTGACAGCGTGACCGACGCTTACATGGAAATGCATCGCCGCGGCCTGGCCCACTCGATCGAGACATGGGTCGGCGGCGAACTTATCGGAGGTCTGTACGGCGTCGCGCTCGGCCGGATGTTCTACGGCGAATCGATGTTCTCGCGCCTGCCTGATGCATCGAAGATCGCGCTCGCCGTACTCGTGCACGTGATGCGAATAGAGCGGGTGCGAGTGATAGACTGCCAGCAGAACACGCGGCACCTCGCCTCCCTTGGAGCACGAGAGATTTCGCGCCGGGAGTTTGTGACGCATTTGAACGGATCTGTGCGCGCCGCGCCGATAAACTGGACGGCGTATGTGAAGCGACCGCTGAATGCATTGCTGGTTGACTTCTGAGAACGACTTCTGAAAGCGACTTCGACCTCTACCGACTGACGTGGCCAATCTCAAGGAGTTGCCCTTTTCGGCGTTGCAGTTTTACGCAACCGCGCCGTATCCATGCAGCTATCTTGAGCACCGCCAGGCACGCTCGCAGGTCGCCACACCTGCGCATTTGATCAACGCTGATGTGTATAGCGAGCTGGTCAAGATGGGGTTTCGCCGCAGCGGAATTTTCACTTATCGCCCGTATTGCGACGGTTGCCGCGCGTGCGTGCCGGTCCGAGTTCCGGTCGCCGAGTTCGAAGCGAATCGAACGCAACGCCGCGCCTGGCTGCGGCATCGGGCTTTGACGTCACGCGTCGCATCGCTGGCGTTCGATCACGAACACTACGATTTGTACCTGCGCTATCAGTCGACGCGCCACGCCGGTGGCGGCATGGACAACGACAGCCGCGAGCAGTATTCGCAATTTCTTTTGCAGAGCAAGGTCAATACGCGGCTGGTCGAGTTTCGCGATCCGTCGCCGCCCCGCATCGACGGCCTTGGGACGCTACGGATGATTTCGATTATCGACGTCCTGAATGACGGGCTGTCGTCGGTCTATACCTTTTTTGATCCGGACGAGCTCGCGACCAGCTACGGCACGTACAACATTCTGTGGCAGATCGAGCAGGCTAAGGCGCTGTCGCTGCCCTACCTGTATCTCGGCTACTGGATTTCCGACAGCCCGAAGATGGCCTACAAGGCGACATTCCGGCCGGTCGAAATGCTGAAGGGCGGGCGCTGGGAGCGACAGAGCGACGCACCCGCTGGATAAGGAAGACCGCCTCGTAGAATTCGCGCGTGCTTTATAAGTTCACGCGCCCCCTTCTCTTTTCGCTTGATGCCGAAGCTGCGCACGAACTGACTTTGACAGCGTTGCAACGCGGTCACGACCTCGGCATCGCCAGCTGGATCGCTCCGCGCGTCGCTCCGTTACCGGTTAGCGTAATGGGACTTCAGTTCCCGAATCCGGTGGGGTTGGCCGCAGGTCTCGACAAGACCGCCGCGCATATCGACGCCCTCGGAAGCCTGGGATTCGGCTTTATCGAAGCCGGAACCGTCACCCCACGGCCACAGCCCGGTAGTCCGAAGCCGCGCATGTTTCGTCTGACGCGGTCGCTGGCGTTGATCAACCGTATGGGATTTAACAACGAAGGTGCCGATCAGTTCGTCGCTAATGTCCACCGGCAGCGCACGTTCCGCGACCGAGGCGGTATCGTCGGTCTAAATATCGGCAAGAACGCAGATACGCCGATCGAACACGCGCTGGCAGACTTTCGCATGTGCCTGCGCCGTGTTTACGATGACGCGGATTACGTCGCGGTGAACGTTTCGTCGCCGAACACCCAGGAACTACGCTCGTTACAAAGCGCACGGCAACTAGACGGATTACTTACCGGGCTTTCCGAGGAGAGAACGCGCCTCGAGGATCGGCACGGCAAACGCGTACCGATCGCGGTGAAGATCGCTCCGGACCTGACCGATTCATCGATACCGCAGATCGCCGACCAACTCGTCGAACATCAAATGGACGCGGTGATCGCGACCAATACGACGATCGAGCGCGGCAAGGTGAGCGGCCTGAAGCACGCAAATGAGTTAGGCGGCCTTTCGGGCCGCCCGCTGACCGAGCGTGCTACCCAGGTCGTGCAATTGCTGGCGCGCCATCTGCAAGGTGCGCTGCCGATCATCGGTGTCGGCGGAATAATGAGCGGCTCCGACGCCGTGGAAAAAATCAAGGCAGGTGCATCGTTAGTGCAGCTTTACACGGGCTTCATTTACTCCGGGCCGGACTTAGTGGCGGAATGCATTGATGCGATCCGCCGAAACGAATGCGTTGCTTCATCGCCGCCTGGCCCGACGAGCCGACGCGCATAGCGCTGTCCTCGTTGTCGGATCACGTTCGGCAACGCGTCGAACATCGCCGCGTGTCACGCCCCGATGATTTGCATCTGACACTAGCGTTTATCGGTAACCTCGCCGAAGACATTGCGCTCGATCTATCCGACGCGATTGCAAAGTTGCGCTTCACCCCGTTTGCTTGGCAACTCGACGCGCTTGGATTTTTCAAGGAAGCGGGCGTAGTGTGGCTGGGAGCTGGAGGCGAAACTACAGAGCCGCTGGTCGATCTCGGCGACCGAGTCCGCGCATTGCTTGACCAGATGAACGTCGCCTACGATCGCCGGCCACTGGCGCCGCATGTAACGCTCTTGCACGGGGTTAGGAGCTTTGCCGCAAAGCAAGTCGCACCGATTCGGTGGTGTATCGATTCGTTGGCGTTGTATCGCTCCGACCCAGCGCGGCAGGCGTCTCGATATATGCGCGTAGAGCGCTAGAGGTCGAGCACCTACAGTTGCTGCCGGCGCACGCAATAGAGCGCGGACGTCCATCTGGCCTAGCGCCCGGTTTTCGTATCGTGATATAAAACGCACAAATGCCGCGCCGCACAATACTTGCCACCCCGTCACGTGACTCACAGCCCGACGGTACGCAACCGAGCGCTGTCCGCGAGCCAACGGCGATTCAGGTCATCGAGCGCATGATGGCGCTGCTCGATGCGCTATCGGCTCATTCCGATCCGGTCAGTCTTAAACATCTGGCGCGCGCAACCGGATTGCATCCATCGACTGCACATCGAATCTTGAACGACCTGGTCATCGGT
>JBDTQZ010000239.1:0-4494 GCA_039931935.1 Burkholderiaceae bacterium
GTTGTTTTTTTTGCTGGCATGCGACACGTTCGTTAACTATCGCGTTCAGTCGGTTCGCCCGGCGGTGGCCTGATGGACGAACTGGCGTCGTTGATTGCCCTCACGATGAACGCAGGCACGCCGCTGTTGTTGGCCGCGCTCGGCGTTGTCGTCAACGAGCGCAGCGGCGTCGTAAACCTCGGCACTGAAGGAATGATGCTGGTGGCGGCGGTGGTCGGCTTCGCGACCACGCTGTACAGCGGTCACTATGGCCTGGGGTTCGTCGCCGGAGCAGCGGCTGGGATCGTGCTTGCGCTGGTCTTCGCGGCGCTCGCGGTCGGCTTGTTGACGAATCAGTTTGCGACGGGTCTGGCGCTATCGCTGTTTGGCGCGGGGCTGTCGGCGTTTATTGGCCTTGCGTTGCAGGGCAGTACGTTGCCGGCGCGTGCCACCGATGGCGTGCCGATATTGCGCGACACTCCGTTTATCGGGCCCGCATTGTTCGGACAGCATTGGTTGGTGTACTTCTCACTTGCACTGGCGATGGCAGTCGCGTGGTTCTTGTTTCGCACGCGCGGCGGGCTGGTCTTGCGCGCGGTTGGCGAATCTCCGGACGCTGCGCATGCGCTGGGCTATCCGGTGCGACGAATTCGCTGTGCCGCGCTCGCATTCGGGGGCGCGTGCGCGGGGTTGGCGGGAGCGTATCTGTCGATGATCTACACACCCTTATGGTCTGAGGGGATGGTCGCGGGCCGCGGCTGGATCGCGCTTGCGCTGGTGACGTTCGCAACGTGGCGGCCCGGGCGTCTGCTGCTCGGCGCGTACTTGTTCGGCGGCATGACGATGTTGCAGTTCTATCTGCAGGGGCGAGGCGTCGAAGTCCCGGCGCAGTGGCTGGCTATGTCACCGTACGTGGCGACGATCGTAGTGCTGGCACTGATCTCGCGAAACCCGCGATGGATTCGTCTCAATATGCCGGCATCGCTGGGAAAGCCGTTCAGTCCGAACGCTTGAAACCGTCCCGTAGACTCGCGCATCGTCCCTTAGAGATGAACGATGTACGGGATTGCGAAGTGGATTGCATTAGTGGCGGCGGTGGCACTGTCTGCCGGCTGCGGGAAAAAGGAAGACGCAGCGCCGAAGGCTGAAGCGGCCAAGACGTCAGTTGCCGCGCCAGAGCCGCTGAAAGTTGGCTTCGTCTACGTAAGCCCGGTCGGCGATGCCGGATGGACGGCTCAACACAACGCCGGCCGCGAGCAGATGCAGAAAGCCCTCGGTGCGAAGGTCAGCACGTCATTCGTCGAAAAAGTGCCTGAGGGTGCGGATGCCGAGCGTGTGATTCGCGACCTTGCGCAGCAAGGCCACAAGTTGATTTTCACGACATCATTTGGATTCATGAACCCAACGCTGAAGGTGGCGGAGGAATTCAAGGATGTGAAGTTCGAGCATGCAACGGGCTACAAGACAGCGCCCAACGTCAACACTTACAACGCGCGCTTTTACGAAGGCCGATATCTCGCCGGCATGATCGCCGGCAAGATGAGCAAGACCGGCACCCTCGGTTATGTCGGCGCGTTTCCGATTCCGGAGGTTCTGCAGGGCATCAATGCCTTCGTGCTCGGCGCGCGCGCCACAAATCCGAAGGCACAGCTGCGCGTAGTGTGGATCAATACCTGGTACGACCCAGGCAAAGAGCGCGACGCCGCCAATACGCTGATGGCGCAGGGTGCCGATGTGGTCACCCATCACACCGATTCGACGGCAGTCGTCGCCGCAGCGGAAGAAAAGAGAAAGATGGCGGTGGCGTATCACTCGAACATGTCGAAGTTCGGTCCGCACGCGCAGCTGGTTGCCGTCACGCATCACTGGGGCGACTACTACACGCAACGTACGCAAGCGGCACTCGATGGCACTTGGTCGGTGGCGCCGGTATGGGGCGGCATGAAAGAAGGATTCATCCGCTTGCAAGGGTTGGCCGACAACCTGCCACCCGAGTTGGTTGAGGCGGTGAAAGCCCGACAGGACGAAATTCGCCACGGCAAGTTTCATCCGTTCACCGCGCCGATCAAGACCAACGCCGGCAAGGAAATCCTGGCATCGGGCTCGCTTTCCGATGAGCAACTCGGTGCGATGAACTATTACGTCGAAGGTGTGATCGGCAAAGTGCCCGTCGGCGGAAAATAGTTACCAGCTGTAGTGCACGATGTAACGCACGGTCGTTTCCGCTCCGGGTGCGATCACGACCGGAAAGACGACAGTGCGTGAGTCTTCCTTGCGGTACTCATGGCTGCGCTGGGTGATGTTCCAGTTGACCCAGCGGTACAGGTTCTCCTTCACCATCACTTCGACTTGCTCCTTCTTCTGATTGCGCAGCTTGACCTCGATTTCTTCGGTCATCGTCTTGCGCGTTGTGTCGACTTTGAAATCCACCTGCCGCCGCTCGCCGACCACGTCGAACGCTGAGCCGAGCTTCAACAGCAGATTTTCGTTGCGTGCAGTGTGATCGATGATGTCTTCGCCGATGAACTCGAGCGTCTGGTCGGCGAAATCTAGCTTTGAAACGCGGACCCGACCGGCAGGCAGTGGCATGCCCATGTTGTTGTTCTCGGCATTCTTGAATTGGAGATACACATCGACCTTGCGGTTACTTTGCACGCCGTAGTTGCGATCGGTCGCGGGTGAGGACAAAAATCCGCGGTAGCCGCTTGGTGCGCCGTAATACACGAGCGTCTTTTCGCACGGCACACGGCGCGCTGCTGGAAACAGTTCGAGCTGCTTGGTTGAGTTGTCGGGCAGTGTTGTCGTGCGTCCCAGTGTGTACAGGTGGTATTCGAAGAAAGACTTTTCCGCAAAGCCAACCTCCCTTTCACTGACGGCGTCGGCACGCGATTGCTTCGCCATGCCCACACTGGCAGGAGTGGCCGGCCGTGCACGATGCACGTCACCTGCGACGAGCTTGAGCCGCGAGTCCGCGTAGCTTGCGCCCGACTGATTGACAATGCTGACCCATGCGCCGACGTCGAGGCGGCACGCGTTCGCGTTGGCTCCTTCCGCATAGACGACGTTGTAATCAGCCCACCAGGTGAGCCCCTGTGTTTGATAGGACACGCGACTGCGGTGCGTGCCCGGCCGTTTAGTTGCGATATCCCACACCAGTGTCGGGCGTGTGATCAATCCGCCCGGTAACGCGGGCAGGCGAACGCCCGCGTTGTGCGGAAGTATTTGCACTGTGCCGTCGTCGCGGCGCATGACAATGCCGCCTTGAGTGGACAACAACGTTCCGTTGAACGACTCGGTGCTTTGCCCGCGAATCTGATCGACGGCAATCGGCCGATCGACATATTTCTGCAGCAGCTTGTCGGTGCTGACCAGATCGAATTGATAGTTTTGCTCCAGCACCGTGGTGCCTTTCGCATCGGTCATCGACTCGAATGCGACCGTCGTCGGATCGATCAGCGCTGCCACGTCGGTAAAGCGAACAGCATTTCGACCCTTGGTCAGATCGAGATCGCGCTCCTGCCGTACCACCGCATAACCTGGAACTGCGCCCCGTACGGGCGATCGATACGCGTCGGGCGAAATCGAGCCCGGCGCAGCGTTGCTGTAAATGGTGAGCGCTGTCGCGGGCGAGGTTGCCTGGCCGGCCACATTGGCGCCGGTGGCGGAAGCGACCGCCAACACGGCGGCGACGGCGGTTTTGATCGAGGTTGAAGCGGATGTTGAAGCGGATGAGGGCACGGGTTTCTCCTGCGGTGGCGATCCCGCTTTGAAACGTGCGTGGCTGGCAAAAGGGGTTAAGTGTTAGCTGCGATACTTGTCGCATGAACTTCAACCGCTTGCTGGCGCAGTCCCTGCGCATGACCTTGCGCGACTGGCGGGCAGGCGAGCTGCGGCTGCTTGCGGCCGCGCTGGTGGTAGCCGTGGCAGCCGTGACCAGCGTCGGCTTCCTGGTCGATCGAATCCGGCTCGGGCTCGAGCGCGATGCGACGCAGCTGCTCGGCGCTGATCTGGTGCTGAGCTCGGATACGCCGATCGACGCGGATAGCGCTGGACGCGCGCCTGCGCAACTACAAACTGCTCAAACCGTGACGTTCCCCAGCATGGCCATCAGCGCCGCCGATGCCGACCGGAGCGCGTTGTCGGCCGTCAAGGCGGTGTCGCCCGGATACCCGCTGCGAGGCGCTTTGCGCGTGGCCGATGCAATCGGCCAGGCAGACAGAGCGACGCGCGAGATTCCCGCGCGCGGCGAAGTTTGGGTCGACGGTCAATTGCTGCAAGCGATCGGTGCGGCACCCGGCGATTCGCTGAAACTCGGCGAGAAAACGTTTCGCATCGGCAAGATCATTGCGATCGAGCCCGATCGTGGCACTCAGTTCATTAACTTCGCGCCGCGCGTGATGCTGAACATCGAGGATCTCGCCGCGACGCAGCTGATCGCGAACGGAAGCCGCGTGACCTATCGATTATTGGTCGCGGGCGAGCGTCCGGCAGTGCAAACCTACTCGGAGGTTCTGC
>JBDTQZ010000240.1:0-4478 GCA_039931935.1 Burkholderiaceae bacterium
GGTTTGAATCGTCATGTGTAGCGAGCCCGTGATGCGGGCACCGCTCAGCGGTTGCGTACTCGCGTACTCGTCGCGGATCGCCATGAGTCCCGGCATCTCGGTTTCGGCGATGCGGATCTCCTTGCGGCCCCAATCGGCCAGGCCAAGATCGGCGACGGCGTAGTCGCTCGCAGATTTCGATTTTTGTTCGGATTTAAGTACGGCGCTCATCTCGCGCTCCTGGTTAGGGGTTCGCGAGCGCCGTTATTCCGAGTTCGGCGGAGAACCGAACCGCTTCAAGCCTGGCAGCCTTCAGGAAGGCTGTCGCAACGCTCCTCGAAGCAGGCAGCAGTATAAAGGCACGCGGACCAAACCGTCATCAGCGCCTGGGACTAAGCGGTCCGATAACACTTCCTTGCCTAAACGTTAAGAACAGCTTAAATACCTCGCTGTCGAGGCGAAGGAGGGAGGCCGCTGTGACCATAACAATCGAAGCATGCTGAGCGATATCGAGATCGCGCAACGCGCGACGCTGCGGCCGATCGTCGAGCTGGCGCGCGATCGCTTGCAAATTCCCGAACGCGAGCTCGAGAATTACGGCCGCTACAAGGCGAAGCTGTCGCTGGCGCACATCGCGAGTCTCGCCGACCGGCCAGACGGCAAGCTGATTCTTATGAGCGGTATTAGCCCGACGCCGGCGGGTGAGGGCAAGTCGACGACGACGGTGGGGCTCGGCGATGCGCTAAATCGCATCGGGAAGAACGCGATCGTCTGCCTGCGCGAGCCTTCAATCGGGCCTGTGTTCGGCATGAAGGGCGGCGCCGCTGGCGGCGGCTACGCGCAAGTGGTGCCGATGGAAGACATCAACCTGCACTTCACCGGCGACTTCAGTGCGATCGCGCTCGCTCATAACCTGCTTGCGGCACTGATCGACAACCATATACATCACGGCAATCCGCTTGGCTTCGATCTGCGTCGCATCACTTGGCGCCGGGTCGTGGATATGAACGACCGCGCCTTGCGCGACATTACGATCGCGCTCGGTGGTCCGGGCAACGGCTATCCACGCCAGGACGGCTTCGACATCGTTGTCGCCTCCGAGATCATGGCGATTCTGTGCCTTGCCAATGACCTCGCTGATCTGAAGCAACGGATAGGACGCATCGTCGTTGGCTACACGCGCGATCAGCAACCGATCGTCGCGAACCAGCTCAAAGCGCAAGGTGCGATGACGGCACTCCTACGCGACGCCATCAAGCCGAACCTGGTGCAGACGCTGGAGAACAATCCGGCGTTCATCCACGGCGGGCCGTTCGCCAATATCGCTCACGGCTGCAACTCGGTGATTGCCACGCGCACTGCGTTGAAGCTGGGCGACTATGTGGTCACCGAGGCCGGTTTCGGCGCCGATCTTGGCGCCGAAAAGTTCATCGACATCAAATGCCGGAAGTCGGGCCTGCGGCCGGACGTCGTCGTGCTCGTCGCCACGGTGCGTGCGTTGAAGTTTCACGGCGGCTCGGAGCTCAAGACATTGCAAGTCGAGGATGTGGCGCGACTCGAAAAGGGCATCGCGAACCTTGAGCGTCACATCAACAACGTCCGCAATCACTACGGGCTGCCGTGCATCGTCGCGATCAACCATTTCGTGCACGACACCGAGGCCGAGCTGGCGCTGCTCAAACGCAAGCTGGCGCACCACGAGGTGCCGCTGGTGGTGGCGCGCCACTGGGCCGATGGCGGACAGGGCGCCGCAGAGCTCGCGCGCACCGTGGTCAGGATTGCCGAGACGACGCCGGCTGATATGCGTTTTGTCTACGAAGACGGCGACACGTTGTGGCAGAAAGCCGAGGCTATCGCGAAAAAGATTTATGGTGCTGCCGAGGTCACCGCGGACACCAAGGTCCGCGCGCAGCTACGCCAGCTGCAAGACCAAGGCTACGGCCACTATCCGGTGTGCATCGCGAAAACACAGTATTCGTTCTCGACCGACCCCCGGCTGCGCGGCGCACCGAGTGGTCATGCGCTGAACATCCGCGAAGTACGGCTCGCCGCCGGCGCCGAGTTCGTCGTGTTGGTCTGCGGCGACATTTTTACGATGCCAGGCCTACCTGCGCAGCCGTCGTCGTCAGCCATCGACGTCGATGACGATGGCCGCATCGTCGGGCTGTTCTGACGACTAAGCCGGAATCGCTTCGCCGGCCCTACGCTTGATCCCCGCTGCATCGGCGAGCAACGCCGCGCGATCCGTGCGCTCCCAGCTGAACTCCGGCTCATCGCGTCCGAAGTGTCCGTAAGCCGCCGTCTTCTCGTAAATCGGACGCAGCAGGTCGAGCATTTGAATAATGCCGCGCGGCCTCAGATCGAAATGTTCGGCGACTAACTTGCTGATCTGCTCGTCCGGGATCACGCCGGTGCCTTCGGTGTAAACGGTGATGTTCATCGGCTGTGCAACGCCGATCGCATAAGCGACCTGCACCTGACACTGGCGCGCGAGACCTGATGCGACGACGTTCTTGGCCACATAGCGCGCTGCATACGCCGCCGAGCGATCGACCTTCGAAGGATCCTTGCCCGAGAATGCACCGCCGCCATGTGGACAGGCACCCCCATAGGTGTCCACGATGATTTTGCGGCCCGTCAGTCCGCAATCGCCTTGCGGACCTCCGACCACGAAGCGTCCGGTCGGGTTAACCAGATAACGTGTGTTCTTCAGCCATTCTGGCGGTAACGACGGCTTGATGATCTGCTCGACGACTGCTTCGGTGAATTCCTTCTTCATCACCTTGCCGTCCGACATTTCGGGTGCGTGCTGCGACGAGAGCACGACGGTGTCAATCGAGTGCGGCTTGCCATCGACGTAGCGCATCGTGACCTGGCTTTTCGCATCGGGGCGCAGGTACGGCATTCGTCCGTCGCGCCGTAGATCGGCCTGGCGCTCGACCAGGCGGTGTGCGTAATAGATCGGTGCCGGCATCAGCTCAGGCGTTTCATCGCACGCATAGCCGAACATAAGACCCTGATCGCCGGCGCCTTGATTCAGGTAATCGTCGGACGCGTGATCGACCCCTTGCGCGATGTCGTTGCTCTGCTTGTCGTAAGCAACCAGCACCGCGCAGCCTTTGTAGTCGATGCCGAATTCGGTGTTGTCGTAGCCGATGCGCCTAATCGTGCGACGAGTCACTTCGATGTAATCGACGTGCGCGTTGGTGGTGACTTCGCCCGCGAGCACCACCAGCCCGGTGTTGCATAACGTTTCGGCGGCGACTCTGGAGCGCGGGTCCTGTGCGAGGATCGCGTCCAAAATCGCGTCAGAAATTTGGTCGGACACTTTGTCCGGGTGGCCTTCCGACACGGACTCGGAAGTAAAGAGAAAGTTGCCTGACATGGTCACTCCTGTGCGAAGTTAGTTGCGTTTCGCACCCTTGAGGAGTGCGACGCTTTAGCGGCTGGGTTGGTTTACCTGTCGGCTATGCTCTGCCGACTCGCCCCGCAAGTTGTCGTTAACTCGGCGAAGTGGCGATTGTATTAGAACCCGCAAATTCGAGCTTGAGCGCACTCATCGGCAGATTGTCCGCAAAGCTGTGGATCGCGCTGATCGATGCGACGGCGAACTGGTCGCAAATCGCACGCACACGCCTTGCTGGCGTCATCGGCGACCTGCTGTGGTGGGTTGTAGCGCCGCGACGGCGGATCACGCAAACGAACCTCCGCTTGTGTTTTCCGACGCTGAGCGAACAGCAGCGGTTGCAGATTGCACGCCGTTGCTTCCGCAATATTGCTCGCAGTGGCCTAGACCGTGCAGTGTTGTCGAGAGGGGAAGTATCGACCGTAGAGCAATACGTCAGGGTGGAAGGCATCGAACACCTACAGGCGGCCGCGGGCAAGCCACTGATCCTGATTGCTCCGCACCTTGTGGGCCTCGACGCCGGCGGGATTCGTTTTAATACTTTGATGCGTGGCATCTCGATCTACTCGAAGCAGACCAACGTCGTGTGGGACGCCTGGCTCTTGAGGGTTCGACAGCGATTCAACGATCCGGTGCTGGTGCCCCGTCAGGGCGCGGACATGCGAACGGTGATGCGAAGCGTTAAAAATGGGCTTCCACTTTATTACTTGCCGGACATGGACTTCGGCGCCACTAATTCGATTTTCGTTCCGTTCTTTGGCACACCGGCGGCAACGATTCCGATGGTGCCGCGGATCGCGCGCATCGCGGGCGCTCAGGTGATGATGGCGGTAACTGAAATGACCAATGACGGTTACGTACTGCACTTCGAGCCGCCCTGGGCGGATTTTCCCGGTGAGTCCATCGAAGCCGACACGGGGCGCATGAGTCGAGAAATCGAGCGGTGGGTACTCAAAATGCCCGATCAATACATGTGGACGCATCGGCGCTTCAAAACGCGGCCGCCTGGTCTGGCGAGCGTCTACGGTCGAGCGTCCCGCGCGCGGGCGAAAGGATGAAGCTTCGCTTTACGAAAATGCACGGCGCTGGGAAC
>JBDTQZ010000241.1:0-4475 GCA_039931935.1 Burkholderiaceae bacterium
CGCGCCCGCTGGCCTAGTCTGCGCCGCAATAGAGAATCGTTTGCCAGCGTTTGCATCGCATCGGCAAGGGCCGTCGCATTTCGAGGAGGCACCAATAGCCCTGTCTCATTGTGAACAGCGATTTCACGACAGCCCGGAACGTCACTAGCTATCAATGGCCGCCCGGCGGCCGCGGCCTCGAGCAACACCTTCGGCACACCTTCACGATAGGAAGGAAGACAAACAACATGAGACAAGCGGAACACGTCAGGCATATCTGCCCGATAGCCCCACCATTCCACATCGCCCTGGCTGCTCCAGTGTTTGAGCTGCTCGCGTGCAATGGCGGCCGGGTTTTCGAAGTCTGTGTCGCCCACCAGTACAAACCGCGCGCTGACTCCGCGTGACCGCGCAATGCGAGCTGCCTCCACAAATTCGTAGATACCTTTATCGCGCAACATCCGTGCGACTAGCAAGATCACCGGCGGACCGGGCGTCTCGGCGGATGGTTGGAAAACTGATACATCGACGCCTGAGCCCGCAACGCGCGTAATCGCCGATGGAGCAATCAGGCCGCGTTGAAGCACGACCTCCTCGTCAGCAGTGTTCTGCACGATCAGGCGTGAGCGGCGGTGCCGCATAGCGATTCGATAAGCGCGCGACACGAGCGGTCGCAGCGCGCTCGCTTCCCTGCTGGCGGAGGTAAATACGAAGCCGAGGCCCGCAAGGGCGTTAACGACGGCAGGGACTCGTGCGCTCTGCGCTGCGATTCCTCCATAGATCACGGGCTTGGCCGCTACGTGATGCGCAATGTCCGGTCGCCAGCGTTTATACAGAGCGCTTAGCTCATGGACCGCTCGAAGCTCGATCCACGGATTGCGACTGGAGCGTCGCATGTAACGCAACGGGAAAAGCTCGAGGCTCTCCGCCACGATTTGATCGGCGCACGAACCGACTCGCGTCGCGATTCCCACTTGGAAGCCGGCATCGCG
Organism: Burkholderiaceae bacterium; assembly: GCA_039931935.1. Classification (GTDB taxonomy): domain Bacteria; phylum Pseudomonadota; class Gammaproteobacteria; order Burkholderiales; family Burkholderiaceae_F; genus JACCZX01. The sequence continues at coordinate 972 of JBDTQZ010000241.1, forward strand.
CGCGGCTCGAGCGAGATCAAGCCGGTGAGAAACAAAGTACCAGTCTTCGGTAACGACGAACAGCAGCCGCGGCTTAGTGGGCATTGGCTTGCAACCAAGCCTGAAACATCAACACATCCCACAACGGATAGGCCCAGTTGCGCCTTCCGGTTAAATGTTCATTCCAGCGCTGCTGAATGAGCTCCGGTTTCAGATAGCCTTCCCGCCGCAGCCGCGCCGGTTCCAGCAAATCTTCCGCCCAGTCTTTCAAGGGGCCACGGAGCCAACTGTCGATCGGCACGCCAAAGCCCATCTTGGGCCGATCGACCAGCGCCTTCGGAACGTAGCGATACAGCACGTTTCGCAAAATGCCCTTCGAGCCATTGCGGTTGAAATTGGCGGCAACAGGAATGCGCCACGCGAATTCCACTACACGATGATCGAGCAGCGGGATTCGAGTCTCCAGGCTCACCGCCATCGCGGCACGATCGACCTTTACCAGAATATCGTCAGGCAAATACGTAACGAGGTCTAGCAGCATCATGCGTGCGACCGGGTCGTCGATTGACGACCCGTTGATTGCGTCGAGTGAGCTGTGCGGCTCCGCGCCCGTCAATACGATGTCGCTGGGCGGATTCCAGTGCGAGACCAGATCCCTGTAAAGCGAATCGAGCGATCGATGCGCAAGCGCACCGGCCAGTTGATGCATCTTCTGCCCCGGCATGGGGAGGCGATAGCGCTGCGGACCCATAGCAAGCAGCGGCTTCATGATCGCGCTCCAGTGCTCCGTAGACACGAGCCGGATTGCTGAAGCTATAGAACGCCGGACCGGCAACGGCAGAAGCGACAGCTTGCCCCAGAGCCGCTGTGCAAAGGCATAACGGGTGTAGCCGCCGAACAACTCGTCACCGCCGTCGCCCGACAACGCCACCGTCACGTGAGACCGCGCCAGCTGCGCTACCAGAGAAGTGGGAATTTGTGACGAGTCTGCAAACGGCTCGTCGTATGTTGTATGCAGTCGCGGGATCACGTCTCTCGCCTCGTGCGGCGTGACGTAGAGCTCGGTGTGATCGGTGCCGAGGTGCCGGGCAATGGCCGCCGCGTGCGTCGCCTCGTCGTACCTCGGTTCCTGGAAGCCGATCGTGAATGTCTTGACCGGGCGGGTGCTCTGCGCCTGCATTAGCGCAACTATCGTCGAGCTATCGACACCTCCCGAAAGAAACGCGCCGAGCGGAACATCGGCGACCATTTGCTTTCTCACTGCGTCACGCAGCAGCGTTTCGAGCTCGGCGCTCAAATCAGCCTCGCTCAACGACGAACGATCTGCAAAGCCGCGTTCCGCGACGGTGCGCGCGGACCAATACGGTTTGATAGTCGGCTCACGCGACTGCCATCGCAGCGTCAAGATATGCCCGGGACGCAGCTTGGAAATTCCGCGGTAGATCGAATGCGGCGCCGGGATGTAGTTGTGACGCATGAAGAGCGCCAGAGCGTCGCGGTCGATCTCGGCGTTCCAGTGCGGATGTGCGCGCAGCGCCTTCAGCTCCGAACCAAACAGGAACGACTGTCCGCACCAGCCGTAGTACAGCGGTTTTTCTCCGATCCGATCGCGCGCAAGATGCAAAGATCGATCGCGTTTATCCCACAGCGCGATTGCGAACATGCCCTCGCATTGTTCGAGAGCCCGCTCGAGGCCGCGCGACTGAATCAACGCCAGCAGCACCTCTGTGTCCGAATGACCGCGCCACTGCGGCGCCTCTCCGTTCTTTTCAAGATCCGCGCGCAGTTCGGCGAAGTTGTAAATCTCGCCGTTGTAGATGATCACGTAGCGGCCGTCCGCCGAAACCATCGGTTGATGCCCCGCCGCCGAGAGATCGATGATGGAAAGGCGACGAAACGCGAGCGCGACACCGCTTTCAGGATCAGTCCACACACCGCTGTCGTCGGGGCCGCGATGGCGAATCACGTCAACCATGCTTTGCGCAATAGGAGCCAGTTGCGATCGATCGAAGCGCGAGTCGGCGACGAAGCCGGTGATTCCGCACATGGCTGGCTAGTTCGGCCCGGCGGGCCAGTAATGGAGCATCCAGTAGCGCTCGGCGGACACCTGTAGAGGGATCGTGCCGATACCAAGCCGGGTTCGATTCACTTGGGGATGCTTGTCTGAGAGATTTTGCTCATGCGCATATGAAATCAACTTCAAGCACCAATTCGAGATGCAAGCGCGGCGACACGATGAGCATATGTGTGGTTCGCTTTGGCGTGCTCGAGCGCGGTTTCAGCGATTCGCCGACGTTCCCCTTGATCCAAAAACTGGCGGGCCAGCTCGTCGGCATTTGAAAAGTCTCGAGCCAACTCCAAATAATGCGTGCTCGGCACTAGGATGTCGTTGTAGCGCCCAGTCAAAAGAATTTGAACTGTGCCTGTTCCGATTGCGTCGAAGTGGCGGGACGAGACGCACTTGCCGTATGTCGGGGTACGATCAGCTTTTGAGAAAAATTTCTCGAGGATTTCTTGCTCAGACACGTGAAGCAGGGCGGTAGCTTCGTATTTGATCGGTCCTCTTGAGACAAGCGACACTAAAAGTTCACGCAGGCGCCATGGCAACCGGTGTGCGATTTTGCGCAGTGTGACATTTTTGGACGAGAGAACCGGGCGACGCGTCTCGCCGCCATAGTGCTCCACCACCTGCCGCATTAGCGAATCATCGCGCTGCAGGTACCACGAACCCGCTTCCGTGCTGACCGTGCCGCGACAACTGTCGAGATAGTCGGCCCAGTCTCCGCGTGCGAGACGTCTGCTACTAACTTCGACCGTCAGTTGATGCGCTGCTCCCCACCCGCTTACCCAGTCCATGACTAGATTGCGGTCACGATCACCGAGGACCGCGGGATATCGGAAAGAGCGCACGCCGAGGTCGAGCTTGCGAGTTTCAGGTGCCGTACGGATGGCAAAGGCCGACGAATTTAACGCGTGAGGCAGCGCCAACACCGATGCAATGTCACCCCAAAGATATTCGCCAGCCTCCAATAGAAGCTGAGTTGCGATCACATCCGGACGAATCGTTTTTAGAACCCGACGCTTTTCTGAAATTGGAGCAGCGGGAAGATTGACCTCATTACCCACGAAACTTACGAGCGCACAGCGCCGGTCAGCGAGGATTGAGGTAAGAGGCTCAAGATAGAAGACATGGTCCGCATTGACTGAATGCAGAAGTATCAATAGGTCCACATCAAGGATTTGCTTGCGCAAGAAAGCCGCGGCATTGCGATCGCAGATGTTGAGCTCGGAGGTTTCAAATTGGGGTGCTATTCGAAATGCGTCTAACCAGTCGTCGTAATAGCTTGCTCGCGTGTTGTAGTGCGCATAAAGCAGAAGCGTACGAGGCCGGGAGCTACGCGGCAAAGGGCTGGTGGACGTCATGGAACTGCGGTTGCCAGAGTTCAAGGCTCAGGAAGGCCCATAGATTTCTGTTGAACACACTTCCAGCTGAGATCAAGGCATCCACATCGAGGTCAGGCGTAA
>JBDTQZ010000242.1:0-4469 GCA_039931935.1 Burkholderiaceae bacterium
GCGACAACGTCGTGATCTGGACCGGCGAGCTCGATTCGCTGAAGCGCTTCAAGGACGACGTGCGCGAAGTCAAGGCGGGGTTCGAGTGCGGCTTGAGTCTTAAAGGCTACGACGACATCAAAGAGCGTGATCAGCTCGAGATATTCGAGATGCAGGAAGTGGCGCGAACGCTTTCCTGAGCCAGCGTGAGCGTGATAAATGAAATCAGCAACCAAACCCGGCCGTGGGCTGCGCATTGCCGATCAGATTCAGCGCGATGTGGCGGAGATGATTCAGCGCGAGGTCTCCGTCGAGCGCGCCGGGTTGGTAACGCTGACGGGCGTTGAAGTTTCAGCCGACTACGCGCATGCGAAGGTGTATTTCACGACGATCGGCGCGCCGGTGGAAGCCGCGCAACAGGTGCTGAGCGACAAGGCGGGTTATTTTCATTCGCTGCTGTTCAAGCGCCTGACGATTCACACGATTCCGCGGCTGACGTTCGTGCACGACGAGTCGGTCTCGCGCGGCATCGAGATCGACCGGTTGATCGAGCAAGCCAACAAGAGCACAGGATAGAAAATGTCATCGCGTGCCCCCATGGGGGCGGGCGCGGAGCGACCGGGGGCGCGCGAATGCGCGGAGATCGAATAAACGGCGTGCTGTTGCTCGACAAGCCGGGCGGCATGACCTCCAACGCTGCGTTGCAGATCGCGCGGAGGCTGTTGAACGCGGCGAAGGCAGGGCATACCGGGACGCTCGATCCGATGGCGACCGGCTTGCTGCCATTGGCGTTCGGTGAAGCGACGAAGTTTTCTGCGGATCTGTTGAACGCGGACAAGTCGTATCGAGCGACGATCAAGCTGGGTGTAACGACGACCACGGGCGACGGCGATGGAACAGTTGTCGCAACGCATGAAGTGTGGGTGTCGGACGAAGAACTGCAAATGGTGCTGTCGCGCTTCGTCGGCACCATTGAGCAGGTACCGCCGATGCACTCTGCGGTTAAGCACGATGGACAGCCGCTGTACAAGCTGGCACGCGCAGGAAGCGAAGTCGAGCGTGCAGCGCGGCAGATTTCGGTGCATCGATTGACGTTGGTCGGGCGCAATGAAGATGAGTTGGTCGTCGATGTCGACTGCAGCAAGGGCACCTATGTACGAGTGCTGGCTGAAGACATTGGAAGCACGCTCGGATGTGGCGCGCATCTGAGTGCGTTACGCCGCACGCGCGCAGGCCGGCTGAGCGTCAATGACGCGGTGACGCTTGCGACGCTCGAAGCCATGGCGCCGGAATTGCGGCTCGCCGAACTATTGCCGGAAGACGAGCTGCTTGCGTCGTTGGCAACCATACTTCTCGATGACGCTCACGCCGCGCGATTTCGGCAAGGGCAGCGTCTGGCGCTCGACGCTGAGCCGCGCGGCCGCCGGGTGCGTGTCTATGGCGGTGAGAATGAATTGCTCGGCACGGCGACTATCAGCGAGTGGGGTGTCGTCGAGCCGGAACGACTGGTGACGAATAACTGAGCGAACAACTGAAAACGAACGAGAGTCTCTGATGAAACGCCCTATTCGCAATGTCGCGATCATCGCGCACGTTGATCACGGCAAGACCACGCTGGTCGACAAACTGCTACAGCAGTCGGGCACGTTTCGCGAGAACCAGCAGCTGACCGAGCGCGTGATGGACTCAAACGACCTCGAACGCGAGCGCGGCATCACGATCCTTGCGAAGAACTGCGCGGTTGACTACGAGGGTACGCACATCAACATCGTCGATACACCGGGGCACGCTGACTTCGGCGGCGAAGTCGAGCGCGTGCTGTCGATGGTCGACGGCGTGCTGCTGTTAGTCGACGCCGTGGAAGGCCCGATGCCACAGACGCGCTTTGTGACGCGCAAGGCGCTCGCGCAGGGGCTGAAGCCGATCGTCGTCGTTAACAAGATCGATCGCCCCGGTGCGCGGCCCGACTGGGTGGTCAATCACACGTTCGACCTGTTCGACAAACTCGGCGCGGCTGAAGAGCAGCTTGATTTTCCGGTGATCTACGCCTCGGCGCTGCATGGCTACGCAGGAACGTCGCCCGATGTGCGCGAGGGCAACCTCAAGCCTCTGTTCGACGCCATCCTTGCTCACGTGCGAGTGCGCGACGACGATCCCGACAAGCCGTTGCAGCTGCAGATCTGTTCGCTCGACTACTCGAGCTACGTGGGCAAAATCGGCATCGGCCGCATCAGCCGCGGGCGGCTGCGCGCAGGCCAGGAAGTGCTTGTGATGCACGGCCCCGAGGGTGCACAGAACGCGCCCACCACGAAGGGCCGCATCAATCAGGTGCTGACGTTCAAGGGGCTGGAGCGCCAGGTGGTCGACGAAGCAATCGCAGGCGACATCGTGCTGGTCAATGGCATCGACGATATCGGCATCGGCTGCACATTGACGCCTGTTGAGTTTCCCGACGCGCTGCCTTTGCTCAAGGTCGACGAGCCGACGCTGATGATGAATTTTCAGGTCAATACCTCGCCGTTGGCCGGGCGGGAGGGCAAGTATGTGACCAGCCGCCAGCTGCGCGAGCGGCTGCAGCGTGAGTTGAAATCAAACGTCGCGATGCGAATGCGCGAAACCGATGACGAACAGGTATTCGAAGTCGCCGGCCGTGGCGAACTGCATCTGACGATCTTGCTTGAAAACATGCGGCGTGAAGGCTACGAGATGGCGGTGGGACGGCCACGCGTGTTGTTCAAGGAAGTCAATGGAGGGCGGCACGAGCCGTTTGAAATGCTGAGCGTCGATGTCGAAGAGCAAAACCAGGGGGCGATCATGGAAGAGCTCGGCCGGCGCAAGGGTGATCTGCAGGATATGCAGCCTGACGGCAGGGGTAGGGTTCGGCTCGAATATCGAATTCCGGCGCGCGGCCTGATTGGGTTTCAGGGTGAGTTCATGACGTTGACGCGCGGCACAGGCTTGATGAGTCACGTGTTCGACGACTACGGTCCGGTGCGCACGGGAGAAGTCGGCGAGCGCCGCAACGGAGTGTTGATCAGCCAGGACGAGGGTGAAGCAGTCGCGTATGCGTTGTGGAAGTTGCAGGAGCGCGGACGCATGTTCGTCAGCCCCGGTGACAAGCTGTACGAGGGCATGATCATCGGCATCAATTCGCGTGAGAACGATCTGGTCGTCAATCCGGTGCGCGAAAAGAAGCTGACGAACGTGCGCGCGTCGGGTAAGGACGAGCACATCGACCTCGTGACGCCGCTCGCTCTGACACTCGAATCGGCGGTCGAATTCATTGCGGATGACGAGCTGGTCGAAATCACACCGCTCAGCATTCGCTTGCGCAAGCGATATCTAAAAGAACATGAGCGCAAGCGCGCTCAACGAGAGGCGGCTTGACCGCATCGCGTTCAAACCGCCTGCGGGCGGCGCATGAGGCTCTCTTCACGGCCCTCCCTCCACGAGGGAGGGGGTGAACTCGGCGGCGCATCGCCCCGCGGTCATCCCAATGCTTTCTCCAAGTGCCGTCAGCCCCGAACGGCGTTTGACGGCAGGGGTTGCGTCCAGCGGGCTTGACCCGCGGCGGCGGAGCTGCAAGTCGCATTGAAGCCGCGGCCTAGGGTGTCTTCCAGACGTAGCCGAACGTTTTGTCCGCTGCCTGCAGCATCAATCCCGTCGACTTGAATGACTCTAAGCCCTTCGTTGCGCGCGAAGTTCACGCATTGCTGCTCAGCTGACGAGCTGCCGGCCGTCATCTGTGCACAACTGGCTAGGGCTGCAACGGCGAGCGAGGCAATAAGGAAAATTTTCATTGGTGTCCTCCATGGCGGAGCGGCGACTCTAGAAGGCACGCGACAGCGCGCCTATGAGGATGCGACGAATTGCAGATCGTTGGGGACGAAACGCTTAGAGCCTGGAACGATCCTGAAATGCTCGTTCGGGAACGCCGGATGCTCTGAGCTGGCTCTGCAAACGCCCCGTGGGAGGTCGACATGCCTGACAAAGCGACGTTGGAACGAGCGAAAAAAGACAAACGCGAAGGCAAGGCAGCGAGCACGCAGGCAGGTGAGTTTGTGCGCGAAGAGATCGAGCACATCCGCGAAGGCAAACACGGAGCGCGCTCAACCGAACAGGCCATCGCCATCGGTTTGTCGAAGGCGCGGCGCGCGGGCGCCGACCTACCGCCGCCCGCCAGGGGTAAGACGGTGAAACGCTTTGCCGCCGCACGCAGGGCCGCGCGAAGGCGCGCTCGGACCGGTGGCTGATCGGAGGATGTATGGCGAAGTGCGATGCTTGTGGCAATGAATACGACAAGTCGTTCGAAGTGAGGAAGAGCGGCCGGACGTATAGCTTCGACAGCTTCGAGTGTGCGATCCACCTGCTAGCTCCTACGTGCGAGCATTGCGGTGTGCGCATCGTCGGTCACGGCCTCGAAAAGGACGGCCGAATGTTCTGCTGCGATCATTGCGCGGAGCATGAAGGCGTGACGGAACTGCGCGATC
>JBDTQZ010000243.1:0-4465 GCA_039931935.1 Burkholderiaceae bacterium
GGCGACAGGATGTCAAGGTCCTGCGCCCGGCTCGGCGAATTCGCCACCAATATCAAATTGAGGAAGAACCAAAATTCGGTCGGCGCGGACACATTGCTTACCGCACGTCGCCCAACCGCGCCGATTTCCCTCTTTTATCGCCGCTCGATGACGCCACGCGCGGGACGAATTGTGTTGACTAGCTCCGCCAAGCCGGATCCATCCAGGGCGCGCAGGAACGCGACCAATTGCGCCTTTTCTTCGCCATCGAGTCCGAGCGGCTTGAGCAAAGCGCTCTTGCCGGGTAAATCGCCGCCGCCCCGGTTGTAGAAGTCGACAACGTCTTCGAGCGACGCCAGCGAGCCATCGTGCATATACGGCGCCGAGTGGGCGACGTTGCGCAGGCTGGGCGTTTTGAACGCATAGCGATCGGATTGATCGAGCGAAACGTCGAAGCGACCGATATCGGGTGCGGATCGCTGTATGTAAGGCGTCAGATCTTCAGTCGTCAATTCCGTTTCGATGCCGGGCGCCAGCGGCACTCGATAGGTTTTTGGAGGCGTTGCGGCAAAGCCGACGCCGGTGACGTTGAACTTGCCATCGGCGAACAGTGCCGACTTCGGACCGATCGTGTGACAGGCCACGCATGCGGCCTTGCCCACGAATAATTGGTAGCCGCGTTGTTCGGCCGCGGACAGGGCATCCTTCTGTCCGCCGTAAAGCCAGCGGTCGAAACGAGAATCCGCGGCGACGAGCGTTGCCTCGAAAGCCGCGAGGGCTTCGCCTACGGTGTTCATCGAGGCCCCGCGGCCCTCGAAGACCCGTTCGAATCGGCCGTGGTAGTCATCGAGCGCGCGTAGTCGATCGAGCACCATCCCGATCGACGGGTTAGCCATCTCGTCAAGGTGCAGCAGTGGTCCCCACGCCTGAGTGACGAGCGAGCTTTCGCGTCCGTCCTGGAACAACGCACGCTGCCACGCGACGTTCAGCAGCGACGGGGCATTGCGCGTCAGGCTCTTGCCCTCGATGCCTACTCCGGTGCGCGATGCGTTGGAGGTGAAGCCCTGCTCTGGAACGTGACACATCGCGCACGACATCGTGCCGTTGAATGACAGCCGACGATCGAAAAACAGTTTGCGGCCCAGTTCGACGCGATCAGGCGAAACGACCACGTCGGCCGGCAGTTCGAGTGGCGGTAGCCCGAACGAGCGCGCCGGCGCATACGCTCTATGTACCGCACCGTCTCGTCCTTGCACGGCAAACATTAGCGCCGCTGCTGTCGCTACCGCTCCGATACAGAGGAGCGCGGATCCGATAGCGAATCGCTTGCGCATGACTCATGGTCGCGTGTTACTTGCGCGCATGGCGCTGCAGGTCCACGTCGATCGCAAGGGTCTTGATGTCGTTGTAGACGACTTGGGGGTGCAAGAAGGCACTGCTGTAGATTTCGCGGACTCTGCCATGCTCATCGAGCAGGAAGACCTTCAGCATATGTGTCAACACCCGCGTCGGTGAGCCATGCGCATCGACTTCGACTTCTACCTCCTGGCCATACCCGTCGAGGATCGGCCGCAGAAAGCGCGTGGAATACGTCGTCAGGAAGTACCACGGAAGCTCCGCTGAACGCGCGAGATCGCCGCCGTAGCGCCGCATCGCGTCGGGCGTGTCATTGGTGGGATCGAAGGATAGCGAGACGAATCGCACCCGTCCGCGCAACGTCGGGTCGGCGATGACGCGGGACCGAACGTCCTCGAAGACCGCATGGGCGAGCGGGCACCCAGCCGGGTCGGTGCAATAGGTGTAGATGAACGACAGCAACGTGATCGCACCGTGGGTGTAGCTTGAAAGTCGGCGGGGTAGCCAGTTGCCCTCCAGCACCCAGCCGTTACCGGCCTGCTGAATGACCGGCAGCTCGTACGTGCCCGGCGGATTGGCGACGAAGTCCTGGACGGGCTTCGAAACCAACGGCTGTGGCGCCTTCGCGGGCTGCTCGCCCTCGCCTGCCCACGACGTTGCAGGCAACGCGACCAGCAGACAGCCAGCCGCGAAAAGCCACGACTTCACCTAGCCAGCCCGGCTACCTTCGTTCCCGTCGTCCCAAGAGAAGCCGTTTTGGTGGAACGCGCCGAGAACTTCATGTGATGCGCACGACCGAGCTTTTCCTTGTAGAAGTCGATCTGGAAAGTCTCCTTCAGTGCCTTGCCGTCCCAGTCGTAGGCCTTCAGGAACTGCTCGTCGCCGGCGCCTTTCTTGTCCCAGTTGGCCGTCAACGACGATGTCATGTAGACGCGCCTGCCGTCCCAGCTTTGCGACACCATGTTCACTTGGCTGCCGATCACCTTCTCGTAGACCTGCTTGGGTGCCTCGGGATTGCTGATGTCGTAGTAGTGGGTCTTGCCATCGGTGAAGGTGTTGACCCACAGACCTCTGCCGTCGGCCGTGATCGAGATATCGACCGGCATCGGAATCTTCGCTGGATCGCCGATCGTGGCGACATCCTTGGCCTGCCACTGCCCCGCCGCGTCTTGCTTGACCAGCCAGATTTTGGAGGTCAGCGCTGTCGCCGTCACCGCCCAGTTCTGGCCTTCCTTGAGCGACCAGCGAATCTCGAGCGGAGCCCCTGGAACGTCGAACACCTTCAGTGGCTTCATCGACTTCAGATCCCACACCGCCATGGTATTGCCGAAGTTCTTCATCGCATTCGGATCCTTGACCAGCGTGGCCAAGTCCATCATGTAGTTGGTCCAGCCGGTGAAGCTCGACGTCAGCAGCACGTTCTTCCGCGGATTGATGCCGATGTCATAGGCGTAGCCATCGCCGCCGCCGATGTTGTTCGGGGCCTTCGGCATTGGATGCACGGACACGTATTTACCTTGATTGTTGTAGATCGCGATGCCGGTCACGCCACCGTGGTCCTTCGAATTCGATAGCGCCTGCACCATCATGCGACCGGGCAGTGCGTAGAACGTATGCGGGCCCACGAGGCCGGTCTTGGACTCGAAATCGGTGATCGTGTTGACCAGCTTCGGCTGGGCCGGGTCGGTGCCAATGTCGAAAACGAAGATCTTGTTGTCGTCGAGGCGACCGGCCCACAGGTACTTGCGATCATCCGAGAAGCCGGCGTGGTGGGCTTCACCGCGACCACCGACCGAAACCGAGTTGACAACCTTTCCAAAGGTCTTGGTGCCGGGTTCGACCGACACCGTGACGAGCTTGTCGGACCCATCACCCATGCCTTTGACACCCAATGTCCAGACATGCAGGAACTGCTCTTGGCCCTTGATGAGGTTGGTCGTGTACGGTGAATTGCACGTTTCGTCGGCGAGTACGCTTGGCAATGACCCGAACGTAAGGCACAGCGCCGCCGCGGCGGCGCAAACTGTGCGTTGATGGATTGCTTTCATCAATGGCTCCTTCGTAATGGATCCATGGTTCGCATGCCGGCTCGAACCGCATGACTCGTTGGTTGGAGCCTGCGCGGCTGAATGCGTCAGCGCGACTCGGTCCGCCTCTCAAAGCGATAACTTCTTCACTGCGCTTCCACAGTCTAGGATCACGCCACAATCGCGCCAGAGAGGGTTAACCCGAAGCTGCTCCCCCCGCCGCACTGTTCGCGGCGAACCACGACCGACACCACTCGGTCACCGTGAGCGTGCCGTTCTTGGGGTCCTGGGAGCAACGGAACAGCCACCCGAATTAAGTGAGTTCGGCGAGACCTTCGTTTTGCCGGACTTCCCGACGGCGAGGGCACGCAACGCTGTCTTGAGGCGATCTCAGTCTGAAAAACTGGTCCGGTGAATCAAGGTTCAGGCGCAGCCGAGTCAGATGGGTTGCCTGAACGCGAAGGCATCGCGGCAGTTCACACATTCCGGCATGGCTGTTTCATAGGGAAGACCCGGTTAAGCGGGTTGGCTGTTCCGCTGCTCCCCAACCCCAACCCCAACCCCGAGCAGGAGCGCCAAGCGCGGCGAAGCGAGGCCGCGACCGAGATGGCCCCGGCATGAGTCGCTAGCCACAAAACATAAATGTAATAACATGAATGTATGCCAACGAGATTTGAATGGGATGCAGTGAAGGCGCAGAGCAACCTCAAAAAGCATCGGGTGAGCTTCGAGGTCGCAGCCCGGGTATTCGCGGACCCGTTCGCAATGGTTGAGCAAGACCGTGTCGAGAACGGAGAGCGCCGTTGGCGGACCTTGGGAAGCGTGGATGGCCACTTGCTGCTGCTGGTGGCCCATATCGTCCGGGATGATGAGGACGGCGAGGACGGCACCGAGGTCATTCGCATCATTTCGGCACGTCGCGCCGAACCGAAAGAAAGAAATCGCTATGAGCAAAACTAAAACCGTTGCCTATGAGACCGACCTGAGCAACCTGCCGCCATTGACGAATGAGCAGCAGGCCGAACTCAAGGCGCTGACCGAAATGCCAGACAGTGAAATCGACCACAGCGACATTGCGCCGCTGGGCGATGCGTTCTGGAAGA
>JBDTQZ010000244.1:0-4465 GCA_039931935.1 Burkholderiaceae bacterium
GGCCTCGGCTGCCTCGGATAGAGGTCCGTCAGGCGAAAGCGTCCAGCATGCGTTGCTGAAGATCATGGAAGGCGCGCCGGTGCGCCTAACGAGCGGCGAGTACCTCGACACGACGCACGTTCTTTTTATCTGTGGCGGAGCGTTCGTCGGGCTCAATGCGATCATGTCAAACAATCAGGGCTTCGGCTTCGTCTCCACTTCTGAAGAGTACAACCGGAGGATGATCGAGCGGCTGAACGAACGCGTGAAGCCGACCGACCTCGTCGAATTCGGCCTGATCCCGGAATTCAGCGGGCGGCTCACCACCGTTGCGCGCCTGCGCGACCTCTCCCGCGACATGCTGGTCCGGATCATGACCGAACCGCGCAACTGCATCTACCGGCAGTTCCAGGCCATCCTGAAGGTTCAGGGTGTCGACCTCGTAGTCGCACCGCGGGCGTTCGAGGAAATTGCCGATCTAGCCGTCGAGTACAAGTCGGGCGCGCGCAGCCTGCGCGGACTGTTCGAAGAACTGATCGCGCCGGTGCTGTACGCGGTACCCGACCACCCGGAAGTCAGGCGCGTCGAACTGTCGTCGATCTTCGCCGAGCCGCGGTATCTGCGCACAGGCTGACGCTTACCACCTAGGCTTGCGTTTCTCCATGAACGCCTGCACGCCTTCCTGCGCAGCCTCATCAATCATGTTGCACGCCATCGTCTGGCCGGCAAGCTGGTACGCGGCCTCAATGCCGGTTTCAAGCTGGCGGTAAAACAATTCTTTACCCATTGCGAGCGCGGAAGCTGGTCTCGACAGAATCGAAGTCACGAGCTTCTCAACTTCTGCATCGAGTTGATCCGCAGGAACGACGCGATTGACGAGCCCGCGCTCGCGCGCAGTTTCAGCATCGATGAAGTCGCCGGTCACCAGCATTTCAAACGCCTGCTTCCGAGCGACGTTGCGGCTTAACGCAACGGCGGGTGTCGAGCAGAACAGACCGACGTTGATGCCCGACACCGCGAATCTCGCGTCGGCCGATGCGACTGCGAGGTCGCACATCGCGACGAGCTGGCAGCCGGCGGCGGTCGCAATGCCGTGCACGCGCGCGATTACCGGCACGGGTAAGCGTTGAATCGTCATCATTAGCTTCGTGCATTGTGCGAAGAAGCTCTGGTAGTACTCGAGCGAAGGATTGGCCTTCATCTGCTTCAAGTCATGACCGGGACAAAATGCCTTGCCCTGCGCGCCGATTACCACCACCCGCACCGACGCATCGTCTGACAGCGCTTCGAATTCGGTTTGTAGCGCCGCCATCATTTCCTGCGACAACGCGTTGAATTGTTGAGGACGGTTCAGCGTCAGCGTCGCGACACCGCGATCGTCGCGCGCGGTCAATACATACTGTTCCGCTACCGGTGCATTCATTTTGTACTCCCTACACGTCGATCGCCGCAGTCGATTTCGCCTGCTGACGCAACAAGAACTTCTGAATCTTTCCGGTCGATGTTTTCGGCAGCGTGCCAAAGACAATCCGCTTTGGCATCTTGAACCCGGCAAGGTGCTTTCGGCAATGTTGCTGTAGCTCTTGCTCAGTCAGCTCCACGCCCTCTTTCAGCTCGACGAATGCGCATGGCACTTCGCCCCAGCGCGGATCGGGCTGCGCGACCACCGCTGCTGCGACGACCTCAGGATGTCGATACAACGCGTCTTCGACTTCAATCGAAGATATGTTCTCCCCGCCAGAGATGATGATGTCCTTGCTGCGATCCTTGATGCGCAGATAACCATCGAGCTGCACGACGGCGAGGTCGCCGGTATGAAACCAGCCGCCACGAAACGCTTCGTCGGTCGCGGCCTCATTCTTCAAGTAGCCCTTCATCACGATGTTGCCGCGAAACATGATTTCACCGATCGTTTCGCCATCAGGCGGCACGGGTTGCATCGAATCGGGATCGAGTACCGCAACGGCTTCTTCAAGGGTCGAGCGCACGCCCTGACGGCTGTTTTTCATCGCACGCTCGCCGACATCGAGCGTCGCCCATTCCGGCTGCTTCGCGCATACGGTGGCGGGGCCGTAGGTTTCCGTCAGTCCGTACACATGCGTCAGATCGAACCCGATTCGATCCATGCCTTCAATCATCGAAGCGGGCGGCGCGGCCGCCGCCACCATCGCGTGCACCTTGTGAGTGATGCCCTGCTTCATTTCGTCCGGTGCGCTAACCAGCAGCGAGTGCACGATCGGAGCACCGCAATAGTGCGTCACCTTGTGCTCGCGAATGGCGTCGAAGATCGCCTGTGCCTCAACCTTGCGCAGACAAACGTGGGTACCTGCCATCGCCGCGATCGTCCACGGAAAACACCAGCCATTGCAGTGAAACATCGGCAGCGTCCACAAGTACACAGGGTGCGGCGGCATCGCCCAGACGAGTACGTTCGATACGGCGTTGGTGTAGGCGCCGCGGTGTGAGTAAACGACGCCTTTCGGGTTGCCGGTCGTGCCCGAGGTGTAGTTCAAGGAGATGGCGTCCCATTCGTCGGCAGGCGCATCCCACGCGTAATCGGCACTGCCTTCAGCGAGAAACGCTTCATAGTCGATAACGCCAGTCCGTTCACCGGCACCGTCGTACACCGGGTCGTCGACGTCGATGATCAGCAACTTGCCATCGACATTCTTCAATGCGGCTTTGATCGTCGGCGCGAACTCGCGGTCGGTAATCAAGACTTGAGCCTCGCCGTGATTCAGCTGAAATGCGATCGAGGACGCATCAAGCCGGGTGTTCAGCGCATTGAGCACCGCTCCGGTCATTGGGATGCCGAAGTGCGCTTCCACCATCGCCGGCGTATTCGGCAGCATCACGGCAACCGTGTCCCCGCGCCCGATCCCGCGCTGCCCGAGCGCGGACGCAAGCAGACGACAGCGGCGATACAACTCCGACCACGTCTGTCGTAGTGCATTCTCTCCACGGCCGTGAACGACCGCAGGCAACGCCGGAAACACGGTTGCCGAGCGCTGCAGAAACGGCAGCGGCGACAGCGGAGCAAAATTAGCCAGGTTCTGATCGAGTCCGCTATCGAACAGGTTGCGCTTCATAAGCGCGCCAACGCTTTGACGTGCGCTGCAGCGCTGCGCCCCAACGCACTCAAGTTGTAGCCACCCTCCAAAGAACTCACGATTCTGCCTCCCGCATGCTGATCGGCTACTTCCATCAACCGCTCGGTGATGTACGTGTAATCAGCTTCGACCAATCCCATCTGACCAAGCCCATCCTCGCGGTGCGCGTCGAAACCCGCTGAGATGAAAATCATCTGCGGCTCGAACTCGTTGAGCCGGGGTAACCACACTTCATCGACTACCTGCCTCGCTACACCGCCCTTGGTTCCCGCTGGAAGCGGCACGTTCACCATGTTTTTCGCATGGTTGCCGGTGCCGCTGTAGGGATAAAACGGATGTTGGAAAAAGCTGGCCATCAGCACCTTCTCGTCGTCCGAAAAAATTTCCTCGGTTCCATTGCCATGATGCACATCGAAATCGATGATCGCGACACGCTCGAAGCCGAGCGCGTCCGACGCATGGCGCGCGCCGACGGCGATGCTGTTGAGGATGCAAAACCCCATCGCCGCAGACTTGCGTGCGTGGTGTCCCGGCGGGCGCACCGCGCAAAACGCATTGGCGATCTCACCGTTGGCGACGCGGTCGGCTGCGTCGACCACTGCACCGGCAGCGCGCAGCGCCGCACTCAGCGAATGCGAGTTCATCGAAGTGTCGGGATCGAGCGGCCGATAACCCTCGGTCGGTACGCTAGACTGCAATCGTGCAACGTAATCGGCGCTGTGCGCACGCTGCAACGCTTGAGTCGACGCGAGCGGCGCATCGAAATGTTTCAGATGCGGTGCGATGCCCGTCGAGATCAGATGATCGGAAATTGCGGCGAGCCGCTCGGGGCATTCCGGGTGCCACGATCCCATCTCGTGCTGCGAACAATCCCGATGCGTGAACAAACCCGTTTGCAGCATTCTTCTTTCCTGAAGCCAACGATGTCAGTGCCGCCGGGCCGCCCCAAGGCACTGACGCGCCCCCTCGGGGGGCAGCGAACGGAGTGAGCGTGGGGGCATACATCCTATGTTAGAGAAGTTTCGCTCGACTGCCACGCAGATCGGCCAGATCATCGTCGGCAAGACGCTGCAGATCCGGCAGAGCCTGACGTGCCTGCTCGCCGGCGGGCACCTGCTGATCGAAGACGCGCCGGGAGTCGGTAAAACCACGATGGCGCACGCGATAGCGATCTCGATGGGACTGCCGTTTCGGCGGATACAGTTCACCAGCGATCTACTGCCGTCGGACGTGATCGGCGTCTCGGTTTACGAGCGCAACGGCGGGCAGTTCGTGTTTCATCCTGGGCCGATCTTCACCGAAGTGCTGCTGGCCGATGAGATCAATCGCGCGAGCCCAAAAACGCAGAGCGCTCTGCTTGAAGCAATGGAAGAAAG
>JBDTQZ010000245.1:0-4434 GCA_039931935.1 Burkholderiaceae bacterium
GAACAACGTGCACGGCCCCGTATCGAGCCGCGTGACCTGAATCATCGGCGTGTTGCCGATCAGATCTAGCACGGCCGGGGCGGCAGCCGGTTTCATGACATTTGCTGCTAACCGTCAGCGGCGGCTGCTGCGGCGTCTATCGCGGCGATATCGATCTCGTCGCCGTAGATGCGCAACATCACTGCGCGGCGCCGCGCATGCGCGTCGAGCTGCGGCGGCAGCGAGGATTCGACAATCACCCGGGCGGTGTCGAACATGTCGGATGCGACCTTGACGCGCTCGATCGGCGTCATGCGCCGGTATCGTTCAGAAACAAGCGAGTTGAATTCCGGCGTAGAGTCGATCAAGGCCGCACCTTCGCGAGAGCATCGCCGACGCCAAGCGTCTCCGCCCAGCGCGTCAAATAGGACCAATCGGCCGGCTCACGCGCCAGCGCCGTTGCATCCCGGCGCTGCAGTTCAGAGCCGGACTGCATCGCCCATAGTAACTTCGAGAGAATCAAGTCCTCGCGGGCGGCGATCCAGGTGCGCACGCCGCCCAGGTCGACCAGCTGACGACGGGTGAACTCTTCGTCGCGATACGCCGAGTCTTTCTTCACGATGAAATCCACCTTGATGCCGCTTGCCAAGTGCAGCAGATTGAACATGTGGCGCGCATCGATTGCCGAGCGTGCGTTATCCGCATCGACGTAAAAATCATCAGAGAATACTTGGACGATCCGATCGGCATCGCCCTTGCCGGCAGCGATTACGAGGTCGAGATCGCGCGTCATGCGGGGCGTGGCGTAGTACGCCATCGCAAACGAACCCGTCAGCATGAAATCGATGTCAGCCGCGGTCAGCCGCTCGCTGACAATCCCAAGAACCTCGAGTTCACCTGTCATCGAACATTAGTTTAGTGAAGCCGTTCACCAAGCTTTCATATAGGTTTCATTGGCGTCCGCACAATGGCGGCAGCTTGGAGACTGACATGCCCATTCGATTGTTCGCGCTTGCCTCGTTGTTGTCCATCATCACGGTCGCAGTGCCGCAGGAGACGGCGAAGGTCGAGTCATTCAGTCCACAAGGGCAGATCAAGGACGTGCGGCAGGTCGTCGTGCGCTTCTCGCAGCCGATGGTGAGTTTCGGCGATCCGCGCAGCGAAGCGCCGTTTGATATCGAATGCTCGGGCAAGGGACGTGGACGATGGGCCGACGCACGCAACTGGCTGTACGACTTCGATCAGGATCTGCCGGCCGGCGTCGAATGCAGCTTCAGGACCAAGCCGGCGTTGAAGACGTTTGCCGGAGTTGAAGTCGCAGCGCAGACATTCCGCTTCTCGACGGGAGGCCCTTCGATTCGCGGCGCATGGCCCGACGAAGGCGACGAGCGCATCGACGAAGCGCAGGTATTCATGCTTGCCCTCGATGCGCAGGCCGATCTGGCGAGCGTGCATGCGAGCGCGTATTGCGCGGTAGAAGGCATCGGCGAGCGTCTGCCACTGAACATCCTTCAGGGGAAGGATCGCGAGCGCATCCTTTCCGAGCAGAAAAATCGCGCGCGCGTTTTGTTCGACGTCATCTTCAAGCGCGCGTCATTGGCAACTGAGCGTGGTGTGGCCTCGGTCAAAGACGTTCGCCTGGTCGATGCGCCGATTCTCGTTGCGAGCTGCGGGCGGCCGCTGCCGGCAGGCGCGAACGTGCGGCTGGTCTGGGGCGCGGGCATTAAGACCGCGAACGGCGTTGCGACCACGGATGTGCAAACGCTTCCGTATCAGGTGCGTCCGCAGTTTTCCGCGCGTTTCAAGTGTCAGCGTGTCAACGCGAATGCCGGGTGTATTCCTGTGTTGCCGGTGCAGCTCGAATTCACTGCGCCGGTCGCGCGCGGCATCGCATCGAAGATCGAGATGCGTGCGGCCGACGGCAAGGTGCATCACCCCGCGATCGATCCCAACGTGGCAACCGTCGACGCCGTCGAGTTCAAGGGTCCTTTCGCGGAACGCAGCGAAGCGACCGTCGTGCTGCCCGGCGATTTGAAAGACGATGCGGACCGTACGCTTGTCAACGCCGCGGCGTTTCCGATGAAGGTACGCATCGACGACGACCCGCCGCTGGTCAAATTTCCATCGCGTTTCGGCATTCTCGAAGTCAACGCGCAGCCGGCATTGCCTGTCACGGTGCGCAATGTTGAGCCGATGCTCGACGCGTATGCGCTCGATGTAGCAAAGGCGCCGAGAGTCGCAGCAAAGGGGCGAATCAAGCGCATCGATACTGATGACGACGCGATGGTCGCGCAATGGATGCGCCGTATCCTGCGCGAGCCATCTGAAGACACTCGTCGCCGGAATGGGGAGTACTTGAATCCCGGCTCTGTGCCGATGCTCTCCGACTCGGAACGAGCAGCGGCGCAGCCGATCGACATTCCGCGCGCCGAGCCGAAGATGGCGATGCAGGTAATCGGCGTTCCTTTGCCGCAGCCCGGACTGTATGCAATCGAGATCGCAAGCACGCGTCTTGGACAGGCGCTGCATGCGGAAGACAAACCGTACTACGTCTCCGGTGGCGCGTTGGTCACCAACCTGGCGGTGCATTTCAAGCACGGACGCGAATCGTCGCTCGCGTGGGTGACGCGGCTCGACGACGGCAAGCCGGTCGCCGGCGCGCAGGTCCGCGTCACCGATTGTCTCGGCAAGCGCTGGTGGGACGGCGCGACCGATGCGAACGGCATCGCACGCATCGAGCGCGAGCTGCCGCGGCAGAATCGTTGGCAGGATTGCCCGCACGCGCCGAA
This sequence comes from Burkholderiaceae bacterium, assembly GCA_039931935.1. Taxonomy (GTDB): domain Bacteria; phylum Pseudomonadota; class Gammaproteobacteria; order Burkholderiales; family Burkholderiaceae_F; genus JACCZX01. The sequence goes on from JBDTQZ010000245.1 coordinate 2,769, forward strand.
CGCTTACATCGTCAGTGCCCGCATTGATCGGGATATGTCGTTGATGCTGACGAGCTGGAATGAAGGCATCCGGCCGTGGCAATTCAATCTCGGCGGCGGTTCCGGTGCCGAGCCGGTGATCGCGCATACGGTGTTTGACCGCGCATTGTTCCGCGCCAGCGAAACCGTATCGATGAAACATGTGATTCGCCGCAGAGTGGGAACCGGATTTACAGCGGTCGAGACACGCAGTCTGCCGCGGCAGTTGCAGCTAATCCATTCGGGCAGCGGACAGCGTTTCGGGTTGCCTGTCACGTGGAGCAACGGCACCGCGCTGAGCACATGGAATATTCCGAAGGACGCAAAGCTCGGTCAATACACGGTGTTGTTTATAGATTCCGAGCGCGGGCGCAGATTGCAAAGCGGCTCGTTTCGCGTCGAGCAGTTTCGTGTGCCGCTGATGAGAGCTGCGCTGAAGCCGCCATCGAAGTCGGTCGTCAATGCCAGCCAGGTGACGATCGATGCGCAGCTGAGCTATCTGTCGGGTGGCCCTGCCGCTGGCGCTCCGGTCAAGTTTCGAAGCCGCGTCGTGCCGAGTTCTCAATCGTTCCCGAACTACGACGAATTCAGTTTCGGCGGCGCGGTGCCGAAAGTCGGCATCGAAGCCGAAGCACCCTATGACGAGTCCGCGCAGGACGAGCCGGAGGTGACCGGTGGTGCGGCCCGCGTGCAGGACATCTCGCTCGACGCGAACGGTGGCGCGCGCGTCGTTTTCGACAAGCTGTCGTCTGCGGATAAGAAGGAGCAGCAAAGCCAGCAGGTTCGCGCGCTCGAAGTCGAAATGGAATACGCCGATCCGAACGGACAGATTCTCACTGCGTTTGCGCAAACGTTGCTGACTCCTTCCGCCCTGGCCGTAGGGTTGGCGCCCGACGGCAGCTTCTTCAAACGCGATTCTTTGCGTTTCAAAGCCGTCGTGCTCGACAGTGCTGGCAAGCCGCAACCCGGCAAGGATGTCAGCGTCGATGCGTACAGCCGCACGCGCTTTGCTTATCGCAAGCGATTGCTCGGCGGCTTCTACGCCTACGAGCAGACAGTCGAGGTCAAGCGACTGAAGCAGGTATGTCGCGGCACCAGCGACGCGCGCGGGCTCGTGTTGTGTTCAGGCTCGGCACCGGCGAGCGGCGACTTGATTTTGGTGGCGCGCACCGACGACGCGCAAGGCAATGCGGCGATCGCGACACGCGATGTGTACGTCGCGGGCAGCGATGACAGCTGGTTCGAGGCAGGCCAAAGCGACCGCATCGATTTGATCGCTGACAAGCGTTCGTACGAACCCGGTGAAACCGCGCGCTACGAAGTGCGCATGCCGTACCGCACTGCGACCGTGCTGATGACTGTTGAGCGTGAAGGCGTGCTCGAGTCACGTGTGGTGACGATCGATTCGAAATCACCCTATATCGAGGTGCCGATGCTCGGCCACTACGGCCCGAATGCTTACGTCTCCGCGCTGGTCGTACGCGGCCGAGTCGAGCCCGAAATGCCGGGCCGCTTCGCGTGGCTGCGGCGAATGGTCTATCGCGCGGCGAAGTTCGTCGGGCTAGTGGATGAAGTGCCGGTCGAACGCGACACCCGGCCCACTGCGTTGGTCGATTTAACCAAGCCGTCTTACCGGCTCGGCATGGCG
>JBDTQZ010000246.1:0-4428 GCA_039931935.1 Burkholderiaceae bacterium
GCGCGCTGGCTTGTCGGCTTCATCGCGGTTAATCCGTTTGTAGAACACATGTTCTGCAATCGCCTTCACCGGAGCAAATCCAGTTCCACCCGCTAGCAGCACGATCGGCCGTGTGTTGTCTTCGCGCAGGAAAAAGGTGCCGAGCGGCGCCTCGATGCGGAGGATGTCGCGCTCCTTGACCGGCGGTTCGACCGCGCCGAAGAGGCGATCGGTAAACACTCCGCCCGGAGTGCGCCGGATATGCAGCTGGATCAGCTCGTCGGCGTGCGGCGCAGTCGCGATCGAATACTGGCGGCGCGCGCCGTCCTTCAGAATGAAATCGAGATACTGTCCGGCGCGAAACTGCAGCCGCTCGCCGGCCGGCAATTGCAGTGAGATCACTGCCACATCTGGCGCGGGCCATTCGATCCTCGCGATGCGCGCCGGCATTTTGCGAATCGGGATATCGCCAAAGCCGGTGAGCTCGCGCGCCTCGATCACAACGTCGCTCAGTGGACGCGACGAGCAAAAGAGCGCGAACCCCTTGGCTTCGTCTTCCGCCGACAGCGCAGACGACGAATGCGTTCGATGCACTAGCCGGCCAGCCAATAATTTGCCGCGGCATGTGCCGCACGCACCGTTTTTGCAGCCATACGGCAGGCCGACGCCGCTGCGCAGCGCGGCCTCCAGCACGGTCTCGTCGTTTTCGACGCTAAACGCGCGGCCGCTAGGGCGAACCGTGACGCTAAAGCCCATGCAACTAGGGCTTCAGGTACGCGTAACCCTCGCGACTTTGCAGCTGCGTGATTCGCTGAACGCCCGACGGTGTGAACGTCACCTCGGGAATGAATTGCTTCGCCTCAAGCTTCCGATTGCGCAATGTGATCTGGTAGACCTCAAACGTCACGCCTTGCGACTTCAGGTCTTCAACGATCACGTTATACGGATTCTTGTTCGCATCCTGCGCGCCGGTCATCAGAAAATCGACGCCCTGTGCATGCGCGACGACCACGATTTTCGCCTTCGGATCGACCTCCAGATGGTTGCGGATGTTGCGCAAGCCGTTCGTGGTCTGTGCAAGACCTTCGCCGAAGTGATAGACAACTTTGTCCTGAGCCAATGCGGCACACGAAAACAAAGCGGCCGCAACAGCTACCAGTAGCCTCTGCTTGAACATGTTCACTCCTAACTCTGTGGTCGTACTCGCAAAACTGTTGGTGCCGCTGAGAGGAGTCGAACCTCCGACCTTCGCATTACGAATGCGCTGCTCTACCAACTGAGCTACAGCGGCCGATGTTTGCTGGCTCTCGATAAATCGAGCCGCGAAGTATAAGGGCGTTGCCTCGACACATCAGTGCGAGAGGTGCTGAGCCATCGCCCATACAACATGCTCGCGCACCAATTCGCTCGGATGTTGTGCGCGCGCGCGTAGCGCTGCGATCACCTCTGGCTGCGTCGGCGCATTTCCAAGCGCCACGGCAATGTTGCGGAGCCATCGCTCGTGGCCGATACGGCGAATCGCCGAGCCGGCGTGCCGTTCATTGAACTGCGCTTCGTCCCACGCAAACAGCTCGATCAACGCCGCACAATCGAGTCCGTTGCGCACATCGAAGTCCGGCAAATCTGCCGTGCGCGCAAACTTGTTCCATGGGCACACGAGCTGGCAATCGTCGCAGCCATAAACGCGATTGCCTATCAGCGGCCGCAGCTCGAGCGGAATTGAACCAGCATGTTCGATCGTTAGGTACGAAATGCAACGACGCGCATCGAGCTGATAGGGCGCAGTGATTGCCCGTGTCGGGCACACATCGAGGCAGCGCGAGCAAGTGCCGCAATGATCACCGATCGGTTTGTCGATCGGCAAAGGTAGGTCGGTCAAGATTTCGCCGAGGAAAAACATCGATCCCGCGTCTTGCGACAGCAGAAGTGTATGTTTGCCGCGCCAACCCAGCCCCGCCTTACGAGCCAGTTCCACTTCAAGCACTGGCGCTGAATCGGTAGCAACGCGATACCCAAGCTCACCGACCTCCTCTTCGATACGCGATGCGAGTTTCTGCAAGCGCTCGCGCAGGATTTTGTGATAGTCGCGCCCGCGCGCGTAGACCGAAACGACGGCGGTATCGGCTTCGTTCAACCGATCAAGTTCGCGCCGCGCCCAATCCGGCGGCGTGTCGCGCGGCAGGTAGTCCATTCGCGCAGCAATCACACGCAACGCGCCCCGTAACAGACGCGAGGGATCGGCGCGCACTGCGGCGTGACGTTGCAAATAGTCCATATCACCGTGGCGCCCGGCGGCAAGCCACGTGTCAAGCCGAGCGGCGGCGTGCGTCACATCGACGTCGGCGATGCCGACGTGTGCAAACCCGAGTTGCTCACCCCACTGACAAATTCGCCCCGCTAGTGCGGTCAGATCTCGTTGACCTTCCTGCGCATTCACGATGGTGGCACTTACGGCTGCCACGGATAGAAAACTCTTAACGGCGCGATGCGATACGCGAAGATGCCAGAACGCAACCCGGGATCCGCATCCATCAAGGCCTTCGCGGCATCGAGTGTGTCAGTCTTGAGAAAGATCATCCCGAGATCGCCGTACCGCGCTCCAAACATGATGACGCCGTCCTTTCGCAGCCGATTCAGATTCGCCGAATGCTCGCGAAAGCTTGGCTGCTCGGCAGGAGCCAGCGACTTGTTCCAGCTCGGTCCAGTCTCAAAGTGAACGACAAACAACGACGCGGGCACCGTCTCGGCTGCGCCAGTTGCTGCCGAAACAAAAAGCGCAAGAACTGCCCACCACGTTCTTGCTGCGGCGCGCGTACTCGCCAAAGCCCGGTTCATGCGTTCGACCCAAATCTCACAGCGGCCCTGGCTTGCGCGCGCGCCGCTTCAATCTCGCGGTCACGTGGATCGGCGGTCGTTACGAGCGAATCGATCAGCGCGCGCGCCGCGGCTGCCACGTCCTCTACCGCACGATCAAAGGCTTCCTGATTGGCCTTCGACGGGCTGTTGAATCCACTGAGCTTCCGGACGAATTGCAACGACGAAGCGCGGATCTCGTCTCCAGTCGCAGGCGGCTCGAAATTGAACAGGGTCTTTATGTTTCTACACATTTTCACTCCATCGGGTTAATGAAAGCTTCAACCTTGCGCCATCCTCGGAAGCGGCTTTCCGGTCGACATCAGTTATAACGAACCCGATAGCCGTATGCCAACCTCATTGATGCTCGACGACCCCAAGGCCACGGACACCTTCGGGCGCGCGCTTGTCGCCGCTATGCGACAGCACTGGGACCTCATCCACGGGGCGGGATTTCAATTCAATCTGTCCGGTGACCTCGGCGCGGGCAAAACCGCGCTGGTGCGAGCAATGCTGCGTGAACTGGGAGTGCAAGACTCGGTCAAGAGCCCCACGTTTGCCCTGCTTGAACCTTATACCGTTTCGAGCTTAGACTTCTACCACTTTGATTTTTATCGGCTTAAGGAACCCGCTGAGTTTGGGGAAACGGGCTTTCGGGAGTTGTTCGGACCAGGGCGAATCTGCGCCGTTGAATGGCCCGAACGAGCCGGATTGCGGCTGCCAACCGCCGATATCTCGATCGCGTTGACCTTCGACGGCGACGGTCGGCTGGCAACGATTAGCACGGGAAGCGCACTGGGCGACACATGTCTGAGTCAAGCGATGGAGAAATTCGAAGCGAGCGCCGGCGATTCCTCGCCGCGGGCGCCGGCACGCTCGTCCTCGGGCTGACGCAGCACGAGATCGCGTTCGGCGCGACGCTGCTCGCAGTGCGCGTCTGGCCCGCGGAGGACTACACGCGGGTCACGCTCGAACACGACGGGCCGCTGACGTTCTCTCATTTCATGGTGCGCGATCCGGCGCACCCTTTGCGGCTGGTCGTCGAAATAGACGGACTTGATCTGACACCGACTTTGAAGGAGTTGGTCAGCAAGGTCGAAGCGAACGACCCTTACATCGCGTTGGTGCGGGTGGGCCAGAACCGGCCGAAGGTTGCGCGGCTCGTGATCGAGCTAAAGGAGGACATCAAACCGCAGGTCTTTTCGCTCGAACCCGTCGGGCCGTATCAACACCGTTTGGTGATGGACCTGTACCCAGTTAATCCACCCGACCCGTTGCTCGCGTTGCTGCGCGAACAGGCGACACGCGCGCCGGGCAAACCGCCGGTTGTGGTTTCACGACCGCCTGATCGAGTCAAGCCAGCCGACATACAACGCGTCGTCACCGTCGCGATCGATCCTGGCCATGGAGGAGAAGATCCGGGCGCGGTCGGCCGCGGCGGGACGCATGAAAAGACCGTAACGCTCGAGATCGGCCATCGACTGCGGCAGATGATCGCCGCTGAACCCGAGATGCGAGTCGCAATGACGCGCGACGGTGACTTCTTCGTGCCACTGCGCACCCGCGTTGCGAAAGCGCGGGCGGTGCACGCGGATC
>JBDTQZ010000247.1:0-4425 GCA_039931935.1 Burkholderiaceae bacterium
TCCTGCCGCGGAGCTCTCGGCCAAGTTCATCAACGACCGTCATCTGCCTGACAAGGCGATCGACGTAATCGACGAAGCGGGCGCTGCGCAGCGCATCCTGCCGAAGTCCAAGCAGAAGAAAACGATCGGCAAGACCGAGGTTGAAGAGATCATTGCGAAGATCGCTCGTATCCCGCCGCAAACGGTGTCGAGCGACGATCGTGCGCAGCTCAAGAACCTCGATCGCAATCTGAAGAATGTCGTGTTCGGTCAGGATCCCGCGATCGAAGCGCTGTCGGCGGCGATCAAGATGGCGCGCTCGGGCCTCGGCAAGGGGGACAAGCCCATCGGTTCGTTCCTGTTCTCGGGACCGACGGGCGTGGGCAAGACCGAAGTGGCAAAGCAGCTTGCCTTTACGTTGGGCATCGAGCTGATTCGATTCGATATGTCGGAGTACATGGAGCGGCACGCGGTGAGCCGGTTGATCGGCGCGCCACCGGGCTATGTGGGGTTCGATCAGGGCGGGTTGCTGACCGAAGCGATCGCCAAGAAGCCGCACGCCGTGCTGCTGCTCGATGAGATTGAAAAAGCGCATCCGGACATCTTCAACATCCTGCTGCAGGTGATGGATCACGGCACGTTGACCGACAACAACGGCCGCAAGGCGGATTTCCGCAACGTGATCATCGTGATGACGACCAACGCCGGCGCAGAGATGCTGCAGCGCGCGTCGATCGGTTTCTCGAACGCTCGCGAGTCCGGCGACGAGATGGCCGACATCAAGCGGATGTTTACGCCGGAGTTTCGCAACCGGCTCGATGCGGTCATTTCGTTCAAGGCGCTGAACGAGGAAATCATTTTGCGCGTGGTCGATAAGTTCCTGATGCAGCTTGAGGATCAGTTGCACGAGAAGAAAGTCGATATCCACTTCACCGACACGTTGCGCAAGCATCTGGGGAAGAAAGGTTTCGACCCGGTGATGGGTGCGCGGCCGATGGCACGACTGATTCAGGACACGATCCGGCGCGCTTTGGCGGACGAGCTGCTGTTCGGCAAGCTGTTGACCGGTGGCCGGGTGGATGTCGACGTCGACGACAAAGGCGAGATCAAGCTCGACTTCCCGCCGAGCGACAACGGCGATGCGCCGCAACCGGTGCAGGGTGAGCCGGTACTTTCAGAATAGCGAGCTGAGGCGACGAGCAGAATAAGCTGATCACAATGTCGTCATAGCCGTCGGTTGACGGCGCGTTCGGATTGTCCCCACAATGGCCCACTTTGCGGGCCATTTTTTTTCCACGAGGAGATCCATGAAAACAACAATGACGATGGCGTGTCTGCTCGCGCTGCCGCTATGGGCGGGCGCGCAGCCAACACCGGACGCCGATATGAGGTCGGTCGCGCTTCTCGCTTCGAATTGCGCGAACTGTCACGGCACGCAGGGCAACGCGCAAGGCGCGATGCCCAATCTGGCGGGCCAGCAAAAGACTTACATCATTGAACAAATGCGCGCATTCCGAGACGGCAAACGCCCTGCGACGATCATGCATCAGCTCGCCAAGGGCTACACCGATCCGCAGATCGAAGCGATCGCGGATTTCTTCTCGCGGCAGAAATCGGTGCGCTAAGGAGCAGATATGAACATGCAAAGACTTACACGGCGCGATGCGTTGAAAGCAGTCTCAGCGACCGCGCTGGTATCGAGCCTGTCGGCGTGTGCAACGATGGGGCAAAAGAATGTGGGTCGCGCAGTCGTCGTTGGCGCGGGCTATGGGGGTGCAACCGCCGCCAAGTATTTGCGTCTGTGGTCCGACGGTGCCGTCGACGTCACTTTGGTCGACCCCAACGAGGCCTTTGTCTCATGCCCGATGTCGAATCTGGTGCTCGGTGGCAGCAAGACATTGGCGGACTTGACCATCGGCTACTCGGGACTGGACAAGTACGGCGTGAAGCGCGTGCGCGACACCGTGAGCGCTGTCGACGTCGACAAGAAGCAGGTGCGCCTCGCTTCCGGGGGGACGTTGCCGTACGACCGGCTGGTCGTATCGCCAGGAGTCGAATTCATGTACGACCGCCTGCAGGGGTGGGCCGCAGCAGCGGAAGCGACTGTGTTGCATGCGTGGAAGGCGGGGCCGCAGACGGTCGCGCTGCGCCGTCAGTTGACCGAGATGAAGGACGGCGGCGTGGTCGTGATGAGCATTCCACTGGCGCCTTACCGGTGCCCGCCTGGACCGTACGAGCGTGCGTGTCAGATTTCGTGGTATCTGAAACAGGCGAAGCCGAAGAGCAAGCTGATCGTGCTCGACGCCAATCCGGATTTCGTGTCCAAGAAGCCGCTGTTCTCGCGCGTGTTCGGTGAGGACTACAAGGGCATCGTCGACTACCGTGTCGCCTCACCGGTCAACGAAATCGACCTGAAGTCGGGCACGCTCGTGACCGAGCTCGGCGATAAGGTTCGCGGCGATGTCGTCAATTACATCCCGCCGCAACGCGCGGCGAATATTGCGCGCGACGCGGGACTGATCACCGCGAACAATCGTTGGTGCGAAGTGAACTGGATGTCTATGGAATCGATCAAGGTGCCGAACGTGCACGTTCTCGGCGACTCGACTCTGTCAGCGCCGGCGATGCCCAAATCGGGCCATATGGCGAACCAACACGGCAAGGCCGCCGCCGCGGCGATCATCGAATTGCTTAACGGCAGAATTGTCGTTCCGCCGACGATGGCCAATACCTGCTACAGCTTCGTCGACGATCGCAATGCCGTGCATGTCGACAGCGTGCATCGCTGGGTGCCGGAAAAGAAAACGTTGGAGCCGGTGGCCGGCGCAGGGGGCATTTCGTCGCAGGATCGTGCGTCATGGGCGCTCGAAGGTGCATACGCGCAAAGCTGGGCAACGACCATTTGGGCGGATATGTTGGGGTAACAGCGCCCTTGGTGGGCAGTTACCGCCCGGTGCTGCCGAAGCCGCCGGCTCCGCGTTCGCTGGTCGCGAAGTCGCCGACCACGTTGAACTCGGCTTGAACGACGGGCACGATGACTAGCTGCGCGAGCCGCTCAAGGGGGTTCAACGTGAAAGGATCGTGACCGCGGTTCCACGTCGACACCATCAACTCGCCCTGATAGTCGGAGTCGATAAGCCCGACCAAGTTGCCGAGCACGATGCCGTGCTTGTGCGCGAGACCCGAGCGCGGCAGGATCATGGCCGCGTAGCCGGCATCCGCAATGTGAATCGCCAGACCCGTCTTGATTAGATGCGTTGCGCCTGGCTCGATCAGGACCGGACTGTCGATGCATGCACGCAGATCGAGTCCGGCGGCACCGGCGGTGGCGTAAGCAGGCAACTGATCGTGCAGTCGCGCATCGAGGATGCGAACGTCGACACGCATTACTTTGCTTTGACTGACGGCGCCGCGAATACTTTCGTAACCAGTGCCTGTGTTTGCTTGTTGGGTTGTTGCGAAATTCGCCGCCTCGCGCGCTCGAACAGCCGCACGCCCCAAACAATCAGCATGATGCCGATCAACAGTGGCACAACGCTCGCGGATGCGACCAGCCAATAGAGTGTGAGAACCGCACCGATCAAGATGGGCAGCATTGAAGCGAACAAGCCGATCAGCGAAGGTACGGCAACGACCTGCGCCAAGGTCGCCTGCAATTGCGCGGCACTGCGCAGATCCGCCGGCTTGCGGCCCGCAAAGAAATGCTCCGACTTGTTCACTCCGCCCGGAGGTGCCTTGTCAAGCTGCGTGACCAGATGCTGTGTGCTGCCAAGCAGCCGCGCAGCCGACTCTTTTTGTAGCTGCTCAATGTAGGCGATAAAGTCGCCGTCCTTCGGTTCGTGCGTGTCGATCATGTCACAGCCGCCGGAGCGCCATGGTACTGACGAGCTGCTTGACGCAGCGAGCTTGGTCAGCGCAAGGCTTCATCGCAGCCTCGAAGCGATTTCGGCAATCAATCGCCGGGCCTGCGCGACCTTGTCGGCGGTCGGCAACGGTGTAACGCCATCAGCGTCAATGAGCGACAGTTCGCTGCTGTCCACGCCAAACACATCCTGCGCACGGTTAGCCACCATCAACGGCACCTTCTTGCCGGCGAGCTTGCGGCGAGCGTTGGCGATCACGTCATCGCTCTCGGCTGCGAAGCCGACACAGTAGGGCGCCGACGGCAGCGCGGCCACGGTCGCGAGGATGTCGGGATTAGGCGCGAACTGCAGCGCCGGCGGTGTTGCACTGGCGCCTTTCTTGATCTTGCTCGCGCTTTGATTGCTGACATGCCAGTCGGCCACCGCTGCGACGGAAATGAACACGTCGGTTGGAAGCTGGTCCATTACCGCACCCATCATTTCGTGCGCTGTTGTCACATCAACGCGCCTAACTCCGCGCGGCGTTGGGAGCGCAGTTGGCCCGGCGATCAGAGTCACCTGCGCGCCGGCGTCGCGCGCTGCG
>JBDTQZ010000248.1:0-4404 GCA_039931935.1 Burkholderiaceae bacterium
ACCGCCTTGATGCCACGTGCGTTCAGTTGCGCCACCATCGCGTCTTCGTAAATCCGGCGTGCGGTCGAATCGCGGTTAATGTCCATCACCATTACGCTTTTGACCGGCAGACGATTGCCGGCCTGCGGGTTGATCCACCGCGCGTTGACCTCGGTGCTCGCCGCACAGCCCGATAACGCCACTATGGCCACCGCTAACAGCGCCGCGCCCGCTAATCGCCTATTCATCATTGCCTCCTAGTCTTCGTACCGGCCGAGCCTCACCTGCGTGTTACCGGGCCGCAAGTGCCGCAGTGAAGGCATCACCAGCACGGTGTCGTCGTACGGCGCCACCCACACCTTCTCGCCATCGCGTGCAATAGGCATGCCGGCTTTTGGAACGATTCCCAAACCTTCGATAGGCACGACGAACTCAAAGTTCATCGACTTCGCCACCACGGGCTCAGTGACGCAAATCACCCGCTGCCGTGCCGGCGGCTTGACCTTTAATCTGGATTGGATTGAGTCAGACGAAACGCTACCGGTCGCGGCAAGAAAGCGCAGCATCGTGTCGACCGCAACGTCGACCGCGGACTTTTCCCAATGCTGGCCGCACTCGATCAATACGGCCTGACGCGGGCTCGCGGGATTGTTAAAACTGCCGCGGTCACGCATTCGAACGCCGGCTGGGTGGCCGGTGTCGAGTAGCAGATCGGCCGGCAGCCCGACTTTGCGCGCAAGGTCGACGTGCTTGTCGACGATCCCGCACACCATGATCGGCCGGCAGGGCTCATGCATCGAGTGAATGTCGAGCAGATAGTCGGCGGCGTCGACAAACGGCTGCAGCTGGCGCGCGCGGCGCAGCTCTGCCGAGTCCCGCGCACCGAACAGAACATCGTCGCCCCACACGCGGTTGTAGTCCTCGTCGATATAACGCGACGCGTCCGGGTCGTCGAAATCAAAGCGCGCATAGGCGTCGACGTTGGCAAAAGCAACCACCAGCTTGCCGGCCGCCGGCTTGATCTGCTCACGCAACAGGGTGTCGAGCGCGTGGGCGCCGCAGAACTCGTTGCCGTGCGTCAGCGCCTGCACCATCACGGTCGGCCCAGCGCGGCCCGAGTCGATCACATGGACGTAGTCGACTCCGGTGTTGCCGTGCTTGTATTTCCCGATGTCGGGAGGCTGCACTTGGATGGGATGATGCCCGCGCACAGGCTCAGCTATGCGCTTGGTCACACGCTCAGTCACGTCGTACTTCCTTTCCGATGTAATCCACGATCGCTTCGATCAAGTTCTGCAGCTTGCGCTGTAACGGTACGAAGCCGGCATTGCGTTCACGCTTTGCCTCGTCCATATAGAGCCGCTTGTTGATCTCGAGCTGCAGGCTATGGCGGCGGTCAACAGGCTTCGAATAGGCCTTGACCAGCTCGACGCCCTTGTACGGGTCGTTGACGCTGACTGTGTGGCCCGTCGCCGCCAGGCTGGCGCGCACGAACTCGGTGAATGCCGGATCGCACGTCGAACCATCGCGATCGCCGAGAACGAAATCCGCTCGAGGCGAACCCGGGCCTCCTTCGCCCATCTTTCCTGCCACTGAGTTCATCGAATGACAGTTGATGTGATACACGACGCCAAACCGTGCATGCGTACGATCAATCGCGTCTTTGAGCGCACGATGGTAGGGCGTGTGATGACGCTCGATTCGCGCAAGCACTTCGTCGACCTTTAGCTTGCGCCCGTAGATTGCCCGTCCATTGTCGAGCGTCCTCCAAATCAGCGCCTTGCCAATGCGCGCCTTGCCGCTCGGCACATGCGCGTGCGGCCACTTGCCGCCTTCGATCAAGTCGAGATCGATGTCGCCCGCGTGCCGGTTTGGGTCGAGATACGTTCGCGGCGTTTGTGCGGCCAGTAACGAAATACCCAGGTCGGTTGTCGGCATGTACAGCTCATCGACAAAGCAATCTTCGCCGTCGCGCAACTCGAATTCCGACACGACCGCATCGAAATCCGCTGGAAACTCGAAGCCCGAGTGCGGTGAGTCGAGAACCAGCGGTACGCGCGGCTGCTGTGGGCCATGTAAACGAAAGGTCGCGTTATTCATTGCAATAAACCGGGTCGCACGTCATTCAGATGGCACGCTGACCAGCGCGTGGGCGCAATCTCGCGCAAAGCCGGCACTTCGATCGAACAACGCGGCATTGCGTGTGGGCAGCGTGGAAGGGCGGAGGAGGCGTTAGCTTAGCCGCCATTGCGGACCAGCCACCAGGCGTGGAACTCCGAGGCCGGCGCGGTGGCTGCAAGCAGGCATGCGGCGTGCCACTTGGTTGTTATGACGGGCTGGGAGCGCGTGCATCCGTGCGCCAGTTGGCACTGGAGCAAAGGCAATCCGATGGCTGAGCCACGTAAAAACTTCCAACAGGTGGTCCGCGGGCAAACGCAAACGCCCGGGGGAAGTCATGAATTGGTCCAGTTGCTGATGAAGCTGGAACAGGCGCTGCAAGACGCCCAGCAGGCGCGCGAAGAGCTCGCCTCGGTCAAGCGCGTCAAGGATCGCTTTATGGCAGCGCTCTCCCACGAGCTGCGCACGCCGTTAACTCCGATCTTGATTGCGGTGCAAGCCCTCGAAAAAAATCAAGATCTGCCCCAGCCCGCGCGCGATGCTCTCGAAATGATTCGTCGCAGCGTGAAGATCGAGGCGAACTTGATCAATGATCTGCTGGATCTCACACGCGTTTCGCGTGGCAAGCTGGAAATCGATTCAGAGCCTATGGACTTGCATGCCGCAATCATGGGCGCCGTGGAAATCAGCGAAGGAGAGTTTCACTCAAAGAACCAGCGTCTGACCGTTGCACTCGAGGCTCCGCGTCACCGAACGCAAGGCGACTTCGCTCGTTTGCAACGCGCGGTGGCACACCTTCTGAAAAACGCTTCGAAGTTCACCCACGAGGGCGGAGAGATTAGTGTGCGTTCGCGCATCGAGAACGGTCGATTTGTCGTGGCCGTCGTGGACAACGGGATCGGGATCGAGCCCTCGGTCCTGCCGGCTATCTTCCAAGCGCTAGGACAGATAGACGAAGGGATTACCCGAGAGTTCGGGCGCCTAGGCCTGGGTCTTGCTCTATCGAAAGCGACGATCGAGGCGCACGGCGGGACCATCACGGCGGAAAGCGTCGGCCGAGACCATGGTTCAACTTTCACCGTGGAGTTGCCTCTGGCTTAGAAACAAAACGAGACCCAGTTCCATGGTTCGCAAACCAAACACGAACTCTCTGCAGGCGGCGACGCCGCTACGTATTCTGGTGGTTGAGAACCACGCGGATACGCGAGAGATCCTGATTTCTCTGCTGGGAGCGCTTGGGCACACAGTAGTCGTTGCAGAGTCAGTGCGCAGTGCGCTCGGCATCGCGCCGCGGGCGCGTTGTGACGTACTGATCTCCGATATCGGCCTGCCCGACGGCGATGGATGGGAATTGCTGGGTCAGCTCAATTTGCCTCGCCCAATGTATGCAATTGCAATGAGTGGCTACGGGATGAAGGCCGACCGCACACGCAGCGAAGTCGCGGGCTATCGCCATCACCTCGTCAAGCCCATGGGCATCGAGCAGCTTGAAGGAATTTTGACAGGGGTGGCTTCGGAACTCAGTAAGCCCGCGCGAGCTCGCAAGAAAGATCCCAAACGTCTCTCCGTTCGCGTTCAGTCCCCGGAGAGTTGAATCGCGTGCGTTCTTGATGACAAGTCGCATCGTGTAACGTCTACGTCCGCATGAATATTCAAGGAGAAAAACATGACACTTAGATTCGCTTTAGGTCTGGCGCTATGCGCCGCGCTGACGCCCGCCTACGCGGCGGATGCAGCCGCGCAAAAAGCCGAGATAAGAAAGGTGTGCGACGAAGCGCTCGCGACGCTTTACAAGGCAAAGCCCGAGATGCAAGCGCGCATTGGCAAAGCTCCGGGGTATGGATGTTTCTCTAGCTTTGGCGTCTCATTCATCATCGGGGGTGCGGGCGGTCGTGGCCTGGTGCACGACAGCGCCACCAAGAAAGACACCTACATGAACATGGGCCAGGCCACCGCCGGCATCGACATCGGCATCAAAGACTATCGCGAAGTACTGGTGTTCAACGACAAGGCCGCGATGCAGAAGTTTGTCGACTCGGGATGGGAATTCGCAGGTGGCGCGGGCGCAGCGGCGGCAGTCGGGGGCAAGGGAGCGAAAAAGGAGGGTGGTGAGGTTACGACGGCGCCTATCGACGTATTTCCAATGACTCGCACCGGACTAGCTGCGGGAGTGGCAGCGGGCGGACGTAAGTATTGGAAAGACAAAGACCTCAATTGACGACGCTCCGGGTGTCAATCACGTTGTCGTACGTGAATGCGACACCCGGAATTTTCCAATGCGCCGGCTGAGGCGCACAGCTACGCCAT
>JBDTQZ010000249.1:0-4392 GCA_039931935.1 Burkholderiaceae bacterium
CACAAGAACACCGCTTCCCGCAACAAGAGTCGACTCGCTGCCGCTATCAAATCGATGAGTTAGCGGTACGGGCGTACGCCAAGCTGCGCCCCGCATGACCAAGCCGTCCTCCAAGGTGCTCGTCATCAACGACGAGCCGTTGATTTTGCGCGAACTGCTGAAGGGACTGAACGGCGCAGCGCGCTCGCTTGACAATCCGTACGGAATTTCGTTTGTCGGGGCGCTGACAGCCAAGGAAGGGCTGGCGCTGATCCAGCGCGACGGCGACATTCAAACGGCGATCGCCGACGACAAGCTGTACACGGTGGACAGCAAGTCAAACGGCAAGCCGGGCCGCAAGAACGGCGACGGCCGACGCAGCCTGCAGGTCTCGGCGCTGAAGCTGGTGCAGCAGATTACGTCGCTACGCCCCGAGATCGACATCTACATCCTGATCGACAAGGAAAAGGAAGATCAGGTGGTCGATGCGCTGTTCACCGAGGCAGTCGACGGTTACTTTTATCGTGAAGAGCGCGACTATCGCGGCACCTACCGCATCCTGAATGCGCAGATCGCCGAGCGCGCCCGAACGCCTTTTTACGATGCGCTGAAGGCGTACGTGATGGCGGCGAAGGACGCGTGGCATACGCCCGGGCATTCAAGCGGCGATTCGCTGCGCGGCAGCGCGTGGGCCAATGAGTTTTACGACTTCATGGGCGAGCATGTGT
This sequence comes from Burkholderiaceae bacterium, assembly GCA_039931935.1. GTDB lineage: Bacteria > Pseudomonadota > Gammaproteobacteria > Burkholderiales > Burkholderiaceae_F > JACCZX01. The sequence goes on from JBDTQZ010000249.1 coordinate 708, forward strand.
TTGACGCCGATCTTTCGGTGTCGGTGAAGGCGCTCGACTCGCTGATGGAACCCACCGGCGTGATTGCCGAAGCGCAACAGATGGCAGCGCGTGCGTTCGGTGCGCGCCGCACTTTTTTCGCAACCAACGGCACGTCGACCGCGAATAAGGTCATCCTGCAGACCATGATCGCGCCGGGTGAGACGCTACTGCTCGATCGCAACTGCCATAAATCAGTGCATCACGGTGTCGTGCTATCGGGTGCACAGCCGATCTATCTGGATTCCTCAGTAAATCGAAAATACGGCGTGTTCGGACCGGTGCCGAAGAAAACGATACTGAAGGCGATCGAAGACCACCCCGAAGCCGAATTGCTGGTTCTGACTTCGTGCACGTACGACGGATTGCGTTACGACCTAAAGCCGATCATCGACGCTGCGCATGCGCGCGACATCAAGGTGCTGATCGACGAAGCCTGGTTTGCGCACGCGCGCTTTCATCCGGCGCTCCGTCCGACCGCCCTCGAATCGGGTGCAGATTACGTGACCCAATCGGCGCACAAGACGTTATCCGCGCTGTCGCAAGCCGCCTACATTCACGTAAACGACCCGACGTTCAACGAGCACATTTTTCGCGAGAACTTCAACATGCACACATCGACCAGCCCGATGTACAGCATGATTGCGAGCCTCGACGTCAGCCGTAAGCAGGCCGTGCTCGAGGGCTACAAACTACTGCAGCGGACCTTGATGCTGGCCGACGAGTTGCGCGAGCAGATCAACTCAACCGGCGTGTTTCGCGTGCTCGAACTCGACGATTTGCTGCCCGACGAAGTCAAACACGACGGCATCCGCCTCGATCCGACCAAGATCACGGTCGATGTTGCATCGTGCGGAATGACGGTCGACGATCTACAAACCGAGCTTTTCACGCGGTTCAACATCACCGTCGAAAAGTCCACGTTTAATACGCTCACACTGCTGCTGACGATCGGCACGACGCGCTCGAAGTGCTCCCGGCTGTACGACGCACTGATGCGAATCGCACGCGAGAAGCGGGCTCCGCGTCGGCTGTATCGCACGCCCGACCTGCCCCCGTTTACCGAACTCGCTTTCTTGCCACGCGATGCGTACTACGCCACCGGAGAGCTCGTCCCGTTGCTGGACGACAACGACCAGGTCAATCGCGAGCTGGCCGGGCGGATCTGCTGCGATCAAATCGTCCCCTACCCGCCCGGCATTCCTGTGCTGGTGCCGGGCCAGCGCATCACGGACAACATCGTCGAATACCTGGTGCGCTACCTGCGCGTACAGAACAAGGTCGAGTTGCATGGCGTCGTCTATCAAGGCTACGTGCCGTCGGTGCGGGTGCTGTCCACCGATGAGGAGCACCAGCTAATTGCGCTGGTGGCCAGCCGGCCGCAGCGCCGTCGAGTGGCGTAGCGCTAGCGTTTCCCCGCTGAGAGACCCGTGTCTGCCTCGGATCAGATTGACGCTGTGAGCGACCGCAATCGGCTGCCAAAAGCGGCCGTAACAATCACTCTATCAATAAGGTTTAAAAGCGGACATCATTTCGTGCGGACTCCGCCCGCTGTCGCAAGCAGTCCGGTTCATCACTAATCGGACAAGGTGGGCTCGCGCTATACGACGCGACTTCGTGAGTCGGCCCCCAGCTGACAGGTGGCGTTGCGCGAAGATCCGGATCCAGTGCGATACCGGCGCGGCGATCGCTGTCACGTCCGAGCGCAGCGGCGATTCGAAGCGGACATGATCGGTCGAATGATCGCCGACGATCTTCCCGCTTCGCAGCACGTCGCTGACGACACGGCCGATGCAATTGCGGCGACGCGCGACGGCGCGCTCGGCCGGATCGCAACGCTGATCGATCAGCCAGTGCTCGATTGGGTAGCTTTGGCGCAAGGCCACGGCGTGCCCGCGGCGCGTGCAAGCACCGCAGATGCGTTCGTGCGCGAAATGCAGCGCGCGCTGGCGAGCGGCGGCCCGTATCTGGTCGAAGTCGTGCTGTAGGCTGGCCTAGCCATCGATCGGTGCCTGCGGCACGCGAGGGAAACGCCGGGTGAGCACCGCCAGCGCGAGCGCCATCAGCGCCAATCCAACGCCGGCAGCCGACAATTGCAGATGAGACAGCTGGAGTTCGCCGCCACCGGGCAGCGCCATGCTGAGTCCTGCCGCCAGCAGCAGTAGCCGAGCGACAGCTCCCGTCAGTCCGTGGCCAAGCGGACCGAAGCCTGCCATGTAGTTCTCGAGCGCCGAGGCGATCAGCCAGATGCCGATAACCGCCGTGCCAACGACGACTGCGATCTCGGATGGCTGGCCGCGCAGGATCAGCGACGGATTGAGCACAAAAAAGAAGGGTATGAAATACATCGTGCTGCCCAGTCGCATCGACTGCAGGCCGACTCGCAGCGGTGCGGCGCCCGACAGGCCAGCGGCGACAAACGACGCCAGCGCCACCGGCGGCGTGATGAAGGACACCATCCCCCAATAAAGCATGAAAAGGTGCACGGCCACCGGGTCGAAGCCGGATTTGATCAGCGGCGGCGCCAGCACGATCGCCAGGAAGATATAGCAGGCGGTGATCGTCATTCCCATGCCAAAGATGAAGCTGGTCACCGCCCCCATCACCAGCAGTACATAGACGTTGTTGCCGGCCAGGTAAACGAGATCATTGGCCAGCGTCCCCGCCAGCCCGGTGACCGACAGCGCGCCGATGATCAATCCGACGCCGGCCAGCAGAGCCGCCAGTTCGGCGAGCGACTTGCTGACATTTTCGACCAGACCCGCCAGGCGCTGCCAATTCAGGCGATACATCTTCCATAGCTGATTGATCGCCAGTAACAGCCCGGTCGCGACAAACGGCGCCAATGCTTCCTGCTGCAACACCATCAACATCCACACCAGCAGCACGAACACGAACAGGTACTGCCAGCCGTTCGCGAACGTCTGGCGGATCGATGGCAACTCTGCGCGCGGCAGTCCCTTGAGCCCGCGGGTCGCGGCGTAGCCGTCGATCTGGACGAACAGACCGAAATAGAACAGCAGCGATGGCACCAGTGCGGCCAGCACCACGGTCGTGTAAGGCACGCCGAGAAACGACGCCATCACGAACGCGGTGGCACCCATGATCGGCGGCATCAGCACGCCGCCGGTCGACGCGCAGGCTTCGACGCCGCCCGCGTACTCCGGCGAGAAACCGGTGCGCTTCATCGCCGGGATCGTCACGACACCGGTCGTCAGCACGTTGGATACGACGCTGCCCGACACCGAACCCATCAGGCCGCTGGCGAAGATCGATACTTTCGCCGGGCCGCCGCGAACCCTGCCGAACAGCGCGAACGCGAGATCGTTGAAGAACGTTGCGGCGCCGGTGAACTGCAGCACGGCGCCGAACATCACGAAGCCGATCACGAGTTCGCCGAAGGCCCGGGTCGGGATGCCGAGCACGCTTTCGCTGCTCGTGAAGTGGTAGGCCGCCGTGGTGGTGAAGGGCTGCGGCAGGCCGGAGATCGGCCCCGGCATCTGCGCAGCAAAGACGGGGTAGATGGAGACCAGCGCCACGACAACGAATACCGCCGTCCCGCCGGCGCGGCGCGTGGCCTCGAGCAGCAGCAGCCAGCCGACCGCCGCGACCCAGACCGCCGTGGTCGGCGCCATGAATTCCCACGCCTCCTGAAGGATGCGGTGGG
>JBDTQZ010000250.1:0-4375 GCA_039931935.1 Burkholderiaceae bacterium
TAGCTTCTACAAACGCGACCTTGTCCGTGTTGAGCAGTCCTTGAACGAAGGCCGCCTTTTCGATATTTGAGGAGCGTCCCTCCGCTGCTAGCACTCGCTGCACCGAAGGTCGGTTGGCCAGAGCGAAACTATGGCCCCCCTCCAGGGCACCCAGTTCGAGGATGGTGCTTACGTTTGGGAAATATTGGAAGAACTGGGAAACACGGTCGTCGTTCATGGCGTCGAACTGGCCGCCATACTCAGTGCCCTGGATCGAAAATTTAGTGATCCACGGCTTCCGACGCTCGAACTCATCGGCGATATCTGATTGATTCACGGGTCTCGTTATATCCATTGCTAAATATTTTCGCAGCAAACCATAACAGGGCGTGGTAAGGCGGTCGCTATTCTAAAGTCTGACTTGGCCGCGCCGTTTGTATCGTCTCGAGCTGCTGCCGGTACTGAGGTGCCGAGAAAATTCTGTGCAACCGCCACGTCAATAGCGGACCCAGCATTGCGCCGACTCCGATTGAACACCATGCGAGCCCCCAGGCGCTTTGGTCCGGATTGCCTGCACCACCGGCCCAATCGAGCACCAGGCCGAAAACCCACGGACTGATGGCGCCCATTCCAAACCCCACGACGGACCTTATTGAAAACGCAAATCCGATTTGACTCGGGGGTACGGTTTCGCTGAGTACGGTCGAAAACACCGACGAATCGCCAATCGCGGTGAGGTTGTAGACCATCGCGACGAGAGTGATGAGCCAGAGTGGGGCCCCCAGCATCCAGCCGAACGAGAACGAGCACGCAAGGCTCGCTAGGCTCATGATCAGAATCACGCCAGTGCGGCCGATGCGATCCGACAGTGTGCCGCCGGCGATACTCCCGATAACGGACGCCAGGTGGGTCAGCCCCGCGATGCCCACGCCGATCGCGAGCGGATTGGCCGATGCATCGCCTTCGTACGCTGCCGCCGCGACCAGAAACGCCGGTAGCCATGCCCACATGCCGAGCAGTTCCCAGGCATGAAACGAGTACGACCAGATCGCCAATTGCGCGGGTTTGTTTTTCCAGAGCTGGCGAGCGGAATCGAGCCACGGAACCAGCGTGCTGGCGTGTGACGGCGTATCGCGCGCGTTGCGCAGCGCGACCCAGCCAAGTAGTGCGCCGGCCACTGTTGCGATCGCCGATAACGCCAGCGCAGCCCGCCAGCCCGCCCACGGTGCCAGCGCAGCGCATGCGATCAGTGACACTGCATAGCCAAACGATCCGGCGGCGAGATACCAACCCATTGCGGTGCCACGCCTGGCAGCGCCATAACGCTGCGAGATCAACGCAAGCACGGGCGTGTAGGAGCCGCCCGAGGCGGCGCCGGCGACGAAATACAAGGCCAGCGCTGACCAGAATCCGTTGGAGAGCGTTGCAAACAGCATTGCACTTACACACGCGCCAATGCTCATCAAGAGAAACGTCTTGCGCGCGCCGATGCGATCGGTCAGTAAACCGGCGGCGAATAGCGATATCAGGTAACCGATGTGCCATCCGCTCTGCACCAGCCCCGCATCGGCAGCGTTCATTTGCCATGCGCCCATCAGCACCGGCAACAGGGCGGAGTAAACCGTAAAGATCAGCGAAAAGCCGATACGGCTTGCACACAACAGCACCAGCCATCGTGTATCACTCATCGCGCCATCAAGGTTGTCGTTCGCTATCAGGCCACGCTCGCGTCAACCATGACGAGATAAACACCGCCGCCGCGGCTCCACCGAGCTGCGCGAGTATGAACGCGGGTGCATCATTCGGCCGAATACCCGCGAACGTATCACTGACTGAGCGGGCCACAGTCACCGCGGGATTGGCGAAGGAAGTCGATGCCGTGAACCAGTAGGCGGCCATGATGTAGCTCGCAACCGCCGCTGCGACACGCGCAGGTGCGTAGCGAGCCGTCAGAATTATCGTATTGATCAAACCGAACGTCGCGACGAATTCGCTGAACAACTGCGCAGCGCCGGATCGTTGCTTCAGCGATACCTGTGCAATGGGCAGCTCGAACATTGCATGCGCGGCGGCAACGCCGGCCAGAGCGCCCGCGAGTTGCGCGGCGATGTACGCGACGCACAGGCTCCACGTTATGTTGCGCTGAAGTGCTGACACGGCGCTCACTGCCGGATTGAAGTGCGCTCCGCTGATCGGTCCGAAGATGGTGATCAGCACGAACAACATCGCGCCGGTCGCCGCTGTGTTTGCAAGCAGGGCGATGCCGACGTTACCGTCAGCCAACCGCTCGCCCATGATTCCAGACCCGACGACGGCTGCGAGCAGCAATCCCGAGCCTAGTGCCTCGGCGGTTAGTCGTTGGGCAGTGCCTGCGGTATTGCTCAACTCTTGCCGATGGTGTTCAAGCGTTGCGAGAGCGCCAGCTTGTCCAGCTTGCCGTGCGGTAGGCTCAGAAAGAGGTCGATGCGCCGACGTAGCGTAGTAAAAGCCTTCAGAAACGCCTTGCGCTTCGCTTCGTCGTCGCCTTCCACGTTTGCCGGATCCTCGACACCCCAATGCGCAGTGACGGGTTGCCCGGGCCAAATCGGACATGCCTCTCCGGCCGCGTCATCGCAGACCGTGAAGACAAAATCGAGTGGGGGTGCTCCCGGCTGTGCAAACTCATCCCAGCTCTTGCTGCGCAGCCCGTCAGTAGACAAACGGTTCTTCTGCAGCAGCTCAATCGTCATCGGATTCACGCTGCCCGATGGATGGCTTCCGGCGCTATGGGCGGTGAAGTGTCCATTTGCCATCGCGTTCATGATCACTTCGCCGAAGATCGAACGTGCAGAGTTGCCGGTGCACAAGAAAAGCACGTGCTGCGGTTTGTCTCCCATCGTTGATCCAGGTGATTAGCAGCAACCCGATCGCGTCGGCTGTACGGAACTGGTTGACGTCGCCGAAATCGGCCCGCAGCAGCCAGGCCCCACACTCGCCCCCGCGGTTTCCGGCTCACTGTTTTGGTCCGCGAAAAATTCCACCTGCTCGAGCGTGTGATACGTCTCCCACGCAATACCCTGCGGATCGGTGTACCAATATTTATTTCCGCGTGCGTAGCAACAGCTGACATTGGTTTCGGACGCCGTGACTGGAATGGCGCGTTCGGCCTGCGCGCGCAGCAGTTCCAGCTCATCGTCCGAGTCGACCTGCAACCCAAGATGGTTGACGCCAGTGTGCGCGCCGCGCCGGGAGATTGCGAAGTTGATCCGAGGATCATCGATCATCCACTTCGCGTAGTCTGACTTTGCGACGGTTGGGTCCGAACCAAACAGTGCCGAATAGAAGCGGATACTCGATTCGAGATCCTTCACTGAGACGTGAACGTGGAAGCGTTTCATGCGTGTTCCTTTCGTCGGGGTTTGCGGCTGCCGCGCGGTGCGCAGCTGATCGGTACGCAGGCACTGCCGTCCACCGCGCAGCAGTTATCGGTCAAGTAATCGAGCAGCTGATTCATCGCCGCGAAATTAGCCGCATAGAAAACGAATCGCCCGTCCTGCCGCGCCGTGACCAGTTTGGCGTGGGAAAGCTCCTTTAGATGAAAGGATAAGGTTGCGGGAGCGACCCCCAGATGCTCGGCAATCTCGCCCGCTGCCAGGCCGCTTGTGCCTTGTTGCACGAGCCGCCGGAATACTTCTAGCCGAGTTTCCTGTGCCAGGGCGGCAAGAGCGCGAACGGCATCCGTCGTTTTCATATTTCAATAATCGTCGAAGTGACGACGGCTGTCAAGCCGCTCACGCGACTCGTTAAAGCCCGTCGAGCGCTGCCCTGTAGACGGTTAGGGCGTCGGCTGTTTGCATCACGGTGCTGCGCAAGTCACGCACCAGGCCGTCCTTCAGTCCGTACACCCAGCCGTGAACGGCCAGCTCCTGTCCTCGCTCCCACGCATCGCGCACGATCGTAGTTTGGCAAACGTTGGCGACTTGCTCGATCACGTTGAGCTCACACAAACGATCGATCTGTTGCGGAACATCAGGCATGGCCGCTATCTTGCTGTCGTGCTTCGCATGCACGTCTTGAACGTGACGCAGCCAGTTGTCGGCCAGGCCGACACGCTGATTCTGCATAGCTGCCGAAACCCCACTGCATCCGTAGTGTCCGCATACGACGATGTGCTCGATGTTGAGCACGTCGACGGCGAACTGCATTACCGAAAGGCAGTTCAAATCGGTATGCACGACCACGTTCGCAATATTGCGATGAACGAACAGCTCGCCAGGCAGCAATCCGACGATGTCGTTGGCTGGTACGCGGCTGTCCGCGCACCCAATCCACAAGTAGCGTGGGCGCTGCTGTTGCGACAGCCTTGCAAAGAATTCCGGATCACGACGGCGAATGCCTTCGGACCACGCACGATTGT
>JBDTQZ010000251.1:0-4375 GCA_039931935.1 Burkholderiaceae bacterium
TCGCGCCGCGCTCCGTGTCCCACACCGCATCGTTCATTTCGGTGCGGATATATCCTGGACAAATCGCGTTGACGTTAATGCCATAGCGGCCCCATTCCACCGCCTGCGAGCGCGTCATGTGAATCACCGCTGCCTTGGTCATGCAATACACGCCAATATCGGGCAATACACGCAAGCCGGCGATCGAAGCAATGTTGACGATGCGGCCACGCAACCCCTGCTGCTGCTTAGAGCGCGCAATCATCTGGCGCGCAACCGCCTGCGCGACAAAGAAAGCGCCCTTGACGTTGGTGTCGAACATGAAGTCGTAATCGACAGGCGTCACTTCGGTCAGCCGCTGCGCAGTCGACACTCCCGAGTTGTTGACCAGGATGTCGATAGGCCCGACCTCGCGCTCGGTCTGCGCGACGGCAGCTTCGATCGATTCCTGCTCCGTTACGTCGAGCGCGACGATATGCGCGGCGCCGCCTGCGGCTTCGATCTCCGCGCGCAAGTCTTTCAGACGCTCGAGTCTGCGGGCGGCCAGCACCGTAAGCGCGCCATTGGCCGCAAGCACGCGCGCGAAGCGCGCCCCGAGACCGCTGCTGGCGCCGGTGACCAGCGCCACTTTCTCCTTTAGGTTGGTTCTCATCGTGCGGCGATGATCGCATAGTCGATCGCTTCTACAATCCTCGATCGAACCTAGGGTGAACCATGGCCGACGTGCAGCGCGAATCGATGGAGTACGACGTCGTTGTCATAGGCGGCGGTCCGGCCGGTCTGGCCGCTGCTATCCGGTTGAAGCAACTCGCGGCCGGCAGCGGACGCGAAGTCAGCGTTTGCGTGCTTGAAAAGGGTTCCGAAATCGGCGCGCACATTCTGTCAGGCGCGGTCATCGACCCCATTGCGCTAACCGAGCTGTTTCCGGATTGGAAGGAGCGCGGCGCTCCGCTGAAGACTCCAGTCGGCGAAGAAAGATTTCTGTTTTTGACGGAACGCGGTGTACGAGAGGTTCCGCATGGTTGGCTGCCAGCTTCGCTTAAGAATCAGGGTTACTTCGTCGGCAGCCTTGGCAATCTGGTGCGGTGGCTCGGTCAGCAGGCCGAATCACTCGGTGTAGAAATTTTTCCTGGCTTTGCGGCGGCGGAGGTGCTGTATGACGATGCCGGCGCAGTGAGGGGTGTGGCCACCGGGAACATGGGGGTCGGCCGCGATGGCAAGCCAACCGAAAATTTCCAACCAGGGGTCGAACTGCACGGCAAGTACACCTTGTTGGCGGAAGGCGCGCGCGGCAATCTGGCGCGACAACTGGTGCCGCGCTTCAAGTTGGACGAGGGACGCGATCCGCAGACATGGGGCATCGGCATCAAGGAGATCTGGGAGGTCAACGCTTCAAAGTTCAAGCCTGGATTGGTTCTGCATAGTGCAGGTTGGCCGCTCGATAACAGCACGTACGGTGGCGGCTGGATGTACCACTTCGGCGAAAACCTGGTTTCTGTCGGACTCGTCGTGGGGCTTGGGTATACGAACCCGTATCTGTCACCGTTCGACGAGTTTCAGCGCTACAAGACACATCCCGCAATTCGTGGTTTTCTCGGGAGCGGCAGGCGACTTGAATACGGCTCGCGCGCTATTAACGCCAGCGGACTGCAGTCGCTGCCCAAGCTGGTGTTTCCCGGCGGGGCGCTCATCGGTTGCGATGCCGGCTTTCTGAACGCACCGCGCATCAAGGGCAGCCATGCAGCGATAAAGAGCGGAATGATTGCTGCTCAGGCAGCGTTCGATGCACTGGTCGCGGACCGTCAGCGCGACGAACTGGTGTCCTATCCGCAAGCGTTCGAGAAAAGTTGGCTGCACGATGAGCTTTATCGCGCGCGCAATTTCAAGCCGTGGCTCGACAAGGGTCTGCTTCTGGGCTCCTTGATGTTCGGCATCGATCAGATTATTTTTCGCGGGAACGCGCCGTGGACTTTGCATCGACAGCTGGCCGATTATCAAAAGTTAAGGCCCGCCGCTGAATGCGAACCGATCGCCTACCCCAGGCCCGACGGTAAATTGACATTCGATCGTTTGTCGTCCGTCTACCTGTCGAACACGAATCACGAAGAAAACCAGCCGCCGCACCTGACGCTGAAGGATCCGACGGTTCCGACCCGAATCAACCTCCCGAAGTACGCGGGACCAGAGCAGCGCTACTGCCCCGCCGCTGTCTATGAGTTCGTCAAAGGTGCGGACGGGAACGAGCGTCTGCAAATCAACTTCCAGAATTGCGTCCATTGCAAGACGTGTGACATCAAGGATCCGACCCAGAACATTGTCTGGGTGACGCCGGCGGGAGGCGGCGGGCCGAACTACGTGAACATGTGAGCTCTGTCCCGGACTTCGGATGTACTGACTTGCAGTGCGATCTACTTGGCCTCGAGCCGCTGCCACTTTCCCGCGAGCACTTTTTCGAGCCACATCACACCCACCATTGTCTTGACATCGGTCACCGTTCCTTCACGCACCCACTGCAGCAACCGTTGCCACGGCTCGGTGAACACTTGCATCGTCTCACCAGCATCGAGGGAAGCACCTTCATGCACAAGCTCCTCCGCGAGAAACATTTCGATTTTTTCGTCGGAATAGGCAATGGCGTTATGCAAACCACCGAGGTAGCTCCATTTGCCTGCCCGATAGCCGGTTTCCTCCAGAAGCTCGCGCCGCGCGCATTGGATCGGCCTTTCTCCCACATCGATCTTCCCGGCCGGGAACTCAATCGCCGTTCGCTTCAGCGGATACCGAAACTGCCGCTCGAGAACGACACGGCCGTCAGAAAACAGTGGAACGATCATGACGGCACCGGGATGCCGCACGTATTCGCGAGTGCCGACATGACCGTCCGCCGATCGAACTCTGTCGACGTAGAGGCGCAGAAAGGCACCCTCAAATGCGACCCTGCTTTCGAGCGTCTGCTCGGTCAGTGAATCGTCACCGTCCGACTCCGTCATCGAGCGATCAGCGTTAGCCGCCGAGCGTGCGGGTCATCGCGTACGCGCACAGCTGCAGCAAGTGTTGCGGAAGAATCCCCAGGACCAGTACCAGCATCGCGTTGACCGATAACGCAACGCGCATGTCGGTCGGCGCTACGATCGGTGTGGCGACCGATTCGGGTGTCGGCTCATCGAAATACATCGTTTTTACGATGCGCAGGTAGTAAAACGACGCGATCAGCGAAAAGAACACCGCGATCACTGCCAATGAAACTGCCGCGACGGTTGCGCCTTCGCTTAACAACGCCTGCAGTACCACCAGCTTCGCGTAAAAGCCCACGGTAGGCGGTACGCCTGCCAGAGAAAACATCAACAGCAGCATCACGAACGCGTACCACGGGCTTCGTCTGGCCAACCCGCGAAAGTCTGCAATCTCTTCGGCTTCGAATCCTTGCCTGGACAGCAGCAGCATGATCCCAAAAGTACCGAGCGAGGTCAGCGCATAGGAGATCAGGTAAAACATCGCCGCGCTGTACGCGTTCGCAATCGATTCCGAATTACCGGCAGCAACACCAGAAAGCATCGCCAGCAGCACGAACCCCATCTGGGCGATCGTCGAATACGCCAGCATCCGCTTCAAATTTGTCTGCGCTATCGCGGTCAGATTGCCGAGCACCAGTGAGGCGACAGCGAGCAATGCAAGGATTTTTTGCCAGTCGATAGAAAAAGGCAGCAGCCCCTCAACGAGAATGCGGAACGCAATCGCAAAGACCGCGAGTTCGGGCGCCGAGCTGATCAACAGCGTGATCGGAGTGGGCGCACCCTGATACACATCAGGTGCCCACATGTGGAACGGCACGACACCGAACTTGAACGCCAACCCCGCGATGACAAACACAATACCGAGCAGCAACGACGCGCGGCTGACTATCTGCCCGTCCGCAACGCGGCGTGCCAGCGCGTCAATTTCGAGAGTGCCGGTAGCGCCATAGAGCATCGACATTCCGTAGAGCAAAAACCCCGACGCCAGCGATCCGAGGACGAAGTACTTCATCGCAGCTTCGCTGGCGCGCGGATCGTCGCGCCGCAACGCGACCAGCGCATACATCGAGAGCGATTGCAGCTCGAGACCGAGAAAGATCACCAGCAGGTTGTTCGCGGAGATCATCAACATGATCCCCAGCAGCGTGAAGAGCGTCAGGCTGAACAGTTCGCCCTTCCAGATGCCGCGCGCGCGTGCATATGACTGCGCACATATCAACATGAAGCCGCAGCAAAAAATCGCGAACAGCTTCAGCACGTGACCCATCGGGTCGGCGATGTACATCCCGCCGAAGCCAGCCACGACTTCGTTTCGTGCCAGCGAAAAGCAGACTGCTACCGCGGCCGCTAGCAGCGCGAGCATCGTCAGACCGTACGTGATG
>JBDTQZ010000252.1:0-4367 GCA_039931935.1 Burkholderiaceae bacterium
GACAAAAGGTGCAATAGACATGATCGTGGATCGGCGCCAGATGCGCGACGAGATCGCAGCGCTTCTAGCCTTGCTGCTGAAGCAGCCGGCCGAAGCTATAGCGTAGACAGGGAGCCGGCCGCTCCACGTCCGGCGACGCAAGCTTGTCAGAAAGTCTTCTAGCGTGGCTCGATCGCATCGAGCGGCTGCATGCCAAGTCCATCGATCTTGGCCTCGATCGAGTACGGCAGGTTGCGAATCGACTCGATCTGCGGCTTGACGTTCCAAGCATCATGGTTGGCGGCACCAATGGCAAGGGCTCGACATGCGCGGTGCTCGACGCGATGCTGCGTGCCGCAGGCTACCGCGTCGCGCTGTACACGTCGCAGCACTTGTTGCGCTTCAACGAGCGGGCGCGAATCAACGGGATCGACGCCGACGATGACGCGCTGATAGCCCAGTTCGAAGCCGTCGAGCACGCCCGCGCCGATACCACGCTCACGTACTTCGAGTTCACCACGCTGGCGATTCTGCGGCTGTTTGCGCAGTCAAAGCTGGACGCCGCCGTGCTCGAGGTTGGACTCGGGGGCAGGCTCGACGCGGTCAACACCGTCGATTCCGACGTTTCAATCGTCACTTCGGTGGCAATCGATCACGTTGACTACCTCGGCACGACACGAGAGCTGATCGGTTCCGAAAAGGCACACATTTATCGCTCGAGCCGGCCGGCGATATGCAGCGATCCTGAGCCACCGCAGTCGTTGCTCGACCATGCGCAGGCAATTGGCGCAGACCTGTGGCGCTTCGGACGCGATTTCAACTATCAAGGTGATCGCCAGCAATGGGCTTACGCCGGCCGTCATGCGCGGCGCGCGAGTCTGCCGTACCCGGCGTTGCGCGGCGCTAACCAGTTGTTGAATGCCTCAGGCGCGCTCGCGGCGCTTGAAGCATTGGCTTCGCAACTTCCAGTGTCGCAGCAGGCGGTACGACAGGGGCTGCTAACGGTGCAGCTGCCGGCGCGATTCCAGGTTCTGCCCGGCAAGCCGGTGATCGTTCTCGACGTCGCACACAATCCGCACGCGGCCGCGGTACTTGCACAGAATCTCGACATGATGGGCTTTTATCCGCGTACCCATGCCGTGTTTGGAATGTTGAATGACAAGGATATTGGAGGAGTCGTCGCGAGAGTCGGCGACAGGATTGACCACTGGTATGCGGCACCCACGATCGGTGCGCGCGGCGCGTCTGCCGCCACCATCGCAAGACACATCAGTGCAGCGATGCCTGCCGCCGCGGTGACTGAGCACTCAACCGTGGCGTCCGCACTCGCTTCAGCGCGCGAACACGCGAAGTCCGATGATAGAATTTTGGCGTTCGGTTCTTTCGTTTCTGTGGCTGAAGTGATGCGCGCGATCACGGAAACGAGTGGAACGCCCCAAGGCAACGCTTCGCACGTAACGCAATCGCACTAGCGCCAGTCTCGCAGGGAGTATTCATGGCCTTCTGGCGCCGCAAAGACAACGTAGTCGACACTCCAGCAAGACGTTCGTCCTCACCCTCCGTCGGTCGGATTGAGCCGGCCGATATCGTGCGAGTGCGTGCGCGGCGAAGGCTGATTGGCGCGGCGGCGCTGCTGTTAACGGTTGCGATCGTGGTTCCCATGTTGCTTGATCCCGAGCCCAAGCCCGCCTCCGATAACATCGCAATCGACATCCCGAGCGAGAAAACACCATTTACCCCGCGCCTGGCGCTGCCACCAGTGCCGGCGCCTGAGAGCGTTCCGGTCGCCCCGCCTCAGGAAGTAGCACCGATCGCTGAAAAGGCCGATCCGGCCGCCAAAGCCATCGGGGAGAAGAAGGTTGAAGAGCAGCGCGCGCGCGCGCTGCTGGAAGGCAAATCGAAGGCAGGAAGGACCGGAGCAAGCGACAAAACGGCGCGGTTTGCCGTGCAGGCAGCTGCCCCCGCGAGCGAAACAGCGGCACGCGATCTTGCAGACCGGCTGAAAAAGTCCGGACTCGCCCCATATATGGAAAAGGTGGAAACCAAGCAGGGTGCACGCTACCGCGTGCGGCTAGGCCCGTATGCGTCGCGCGATGAGGCCGACGGCGTGCGGAGCAGCTTGAAAGCACAGGGCATCAGCGCGGACTTGATTACTCTTTGAACCCTATTGCATCGACGCCAACCCTGCGTACGATGCGCATCGCGACAGCGCGAGGAGACACTCGATGTGCGGCATAGTCGGTGTAGTGGCCACCGGCCCGGTCAACCAGTTGCTGTACGACTCCCTCCAGCTGTTGCAGCATCGCGGCCAGGATGCGGCAGGTATAGCAACCGGCTCGGGCAGCACGTTTTCGATGTGGAAGGGCAGCGGCATGGTGCGGGAAATCTTTCGCACCCGAAACATGCGCAACCTGTCGGGCAATGTTGGCATTGCGCATGTGCGATACCCGACCGCAGGCTCCGCGTTCAGCGTAGAAGAAGCGCAGCCCTTTTACGTCAATGCGCCATTCGGCATCACGCTGGCTCACAACGGTAATCTGATCAACGCGGAGCAGCTGAAAAGCGAAATGTTCCGCATCGATCGCCGTCACATCAACACGAATTCTGATTCTGAGATTCTGCTTAACGTGCTGGCGCACGAGCTGCAGGAAGGAACGTCGAGCTACACGCTCGATCCGGCGACGATATTCCGCGCGGTCGCGGCGCTGCATCGACGGGTACGCGGCGCATATGCATGCGTCGCGCATATCGCCGATCACGGCATCGTCGCGTTTCGCGACCCGTACGGAATTCGCCCGTTGGTCTATGGCGTCAACGAGACCGACGCCGGTACCGAGTATCTGGTTGCAAGCGAGTCCGTGGCGCTCGAGGGGCTCGGTTTCAAGTTCGTCCGTGACGTCGCGCCCGGCGAGGCGATCTTCATCGACATCGACGGCAACTTTTATTCACAGCAGTGCGCCGAGACTCCGACCCTGAATCCGTGCATCTTCGAGTACGTTTACTTTGCGCGACCGGACTCGGTGATGAACGGCGTTAGCGTGTATAGCTCGCGTCTAAAAATGGGCGAGTACCTAGCCGAGAAAATTCGCAAGCAAGCTCGCACCGGCGACATTGACGTCGTGATGCCGATTCCCGACACGTCGCGCCCGGCAGCGATGCAGCTTTCGGCAAGGCTTGGGTTGGAGTTTCGCGAGGGTTTTTTCAAGAATCGTTACGTGGGGCGCACGTTCATCATGCCGGGTCAGGCCGTGCGAAAAAGAAGCGTCCGACAAAAGTTGAGCGCGTTACCTACCGAGTTCAAGGGCAAGAACGTCTTGCTGGTCGACGACTCGATCGTGCGCGGGACGACGTCGCGCGAGATCGTCAACATGGCGCGCGAAGCAGGTGCCAACAAGGTGATTTTCGCGTCGGCGGCGCCGCCGGTGCGGTATCCGAACGTCTATGGCATCGATATGCCGACGCGCAGCGAGCTGATTGCGCATGGGCGTTCCGACGAAGAAATCCAGCGTTTGATAGAGGCCGACGGGCTGGTGTACCAGGACATCGACGCGATGAAGCGCTCGGTGTCCGAACTCGGCCCGCACCTGACCAATTTCGAGGCAAGCTGCTTCGATGGCGTGTATGTCACGGGTGATGTGACGCCGGACTATCTGGACCGGCTGGAAGCCGCACGCGAACTCGCTGCCATCGCTGAGAGCGACCCGTACTCGCAACTGAATTTGAACCTAGCCCAAGCCGACTGATGTAGGTATCATTCGTGAACGCGCCGATTTGAATCAGCTTGCGGGCGCTTAATAAATACGGCTAAAGCGATGGTGAAGATACCCGCCTAGCTGACTTTTTCGTCGAGGCGGGTTTTTTATGTCCAAAGAAATTGATATGTCGGTTGGCTTCGAAACGCGGGCCGTGCGCGCCGGCACCGAGCGATCACAGTTCAACGAACACAGCGAAGCGCTATTTTTGACGTCTAGCTTCGTGTTCGACAATGCTGCGCAAGCCGAGGCACGATTTTCGGGTGCCGAAGCCGGCAACGTTTACTCGCGCTTTACCAATCCGACGGTGACGATGTTCGAGCAGCGCCTCGCGTCGCTCGAAGGCGCGCAGGATTGCCTGGCCACTGCCTCGGGAATGGCGGCGATCATGGCAACCTGTCTTGCGACATTGCGGGCAGGCGATCACGTGATCTGCGCCGCCAACGTCTTCGGTGCGACGATTCAGCTGTTTTCCAACGTGCTGTCGCGGTTCGGTATCGCCGTGACGTACGTCGACGCCACCCACATCGAAGCATGGCGTGCGGCCGCCACGGCGAACACACGGCTGCTCTACTGCGAAACGCCGTCGAACCCGTTAATGGAGCTCGTCGATCTGACCCAGTTTGGTCATTTTGG
>JBDTQZ010000253.1:0-4356 GCA_039931935.1 Burkholderiaceae bacterium
ACCAGAACGACCCGCGCCGACTGCTGGGCTGGTCGACCGTCAGCCAGGTCGGCTACCTCCTGGTGCCCGTGGCCGCCGCTGGGCGCAGCGAGTTGGCACTGCCGTCGCTGCTCGTCTATCTCGCGGGGTACGCGGTCAGCAACATCACCGCAGTGCGGGTTCCTCCATTGGTCACTGCACCGACGATGATTGCGCTACCCGTCGTGCAGCAGGCGCCATTGCCGATCGATGAGCTACAGCCCGTGTTGCAGAGCGCAGGCTTGATGCTCGTCCAGACAGCGCCCGAGCGGCACACCGAAACACAGGCGAAGATGGCCGCCGAACCACAGCCATTGCGCATACGACGCGAGCGCGCCCAGTTGCCTCCACTGGACGAAGCGCCGCTGGTGCAGGTTGAAACTCAGCGACCGCCCGAGGAGCGCGCAAGCGTCTAGTCCTACGCGCCATGACAAGCCGCGTCATTCCGCTGATCGATTCGCGCGTGGCAGTTTTACCGCCGCGTGCCATCGGCAACTACTCGGCGCAGCCCGCAGCCGGTGACGTCGCAGATCGGCTCGGCCGTCCCTTGCGCGATCTGCGCATATCGGTCACCGATCGCTGCAACTTTCGGTGCACGTATTGCATGCCGAAGGAAGTCTTCGATTCGGACTATCGCTTCCTCCGTCATTCGGATCTGCTGACCTTCGAAGAAATCGCGCGGCTGGCCGATGCGTTCGTCCAGCATGGCGTGGAGAAGATCCGCCTGACGGGTGGCGAGCCGTTGCTGCGCAAAGATTTGCACAAGCTGGTGGCCATGCTGTCACCGATGAAGACGCGCAGCGGCAACGAACTCGATATCGCGCTGACAACCAACGGTTCGGTACTCGCGCGTAAGGCGCAGCAACTTGCAGACGCCGGGTTGAAGCGGATCACCGTTTCGCTCGACGGGCTGGATGACGCGACGTTTCGACGCATGAACGACGTCGATTTTCCGGTGCGCGATGTCCTCGCAGGCATTGACGCCGCCGCGGCTGCGGGATTGGCACCGGTAAAGATCAACATGGTTGTCAAGCGCGGCGCCAACGAAGGCGAAGTTGTCGCAATGGCGCGTCATTTTCGCGGGACGGGCCACATCGTTCGTTTCATCGAGTACATGGACGTAGGCACGTCGAACGGTTGGCGCATGGAAGAAGTGGTGCCTTCCAGCGATGTGCTACGACTGATCGACGAGCAATTTCCACTTGAGCCCATAGATGCCAACTACACGGGCGAGGTGGCCGAACGCTGGCGCTATCGCGACGGGCAAGGCGAGATCGGCGTGATCTCGAGCGTTTCGCGGGCATTCTGCCGCGAATGCACGCGAGCGCGCCTTTCGACCGAGGGGAAGCTTTATCTGTGCCTGTTCGCCCACCAGGGCCATGACTTGCGCACGCTACTGCGCGGACGCGATGGGGAGACCCCAGTTGGCGACTCGCAACTCGAAGCGGCGATCGGTCAAATCTGGCGCGCGCGCGACGATCGCTATTCGGAGTTGCGCACCCAAGCCACCGCGAAAATGCCGAAAGTCGAGATGTCGTATATCGGCGGGTAGCCTGCAAGAAACCCTTCGCGCCAGCGCAAGGTAGGTCGCGGTTCCACAGATTTGCTAGTCGTCGCCGTCAACGGCTACGGCAGCGCGTCAGCTGTGAACAGCTCCAGGCTGCGGTCGCTCGATGTCTCTTTGCTATGAAATTCGACACTGCCGAGCCCACTTCTTTTGGAGCGGTACATGGCGGCGTCAGCCCGGTTGATGAGGGTCGCCGCGTCCTCGCCGTCCTCGGGATAGACAGTGACCCCGACGCTCGCGGACAAGTGAAGTACACATCCACCCACTCGGCTCGGTGCCTTCAGTGCCGCAACGATCTTGTCAGCGATCTGAGCGGCGTCCGAGGCGCGTGATATTCCGGTCAGCAGGATCAGGAATTCGTCGCCGCCGTGACGGCTGACGGTGTCCGAGTCGCGCACGACCGACTCCAAGCGGCGTGCTACCAGTTGCAGCACCTGATCGCCGACCGCATGGCCCAGCGTGTCGTTGATCTGCTTGAAATGGTCGAGGTCGAGAAAAACTACCGCGATGCAAGTTCGACGCCGCCGTGCCGTGGCAATGGCACGTTCCAGCCGGTCGAGCATTAGCGCGCGATTGGGCGTGTCCGTCAGCGCGTCGCGCTGGCTCGAGCGAACTACCTCGCCCAGGTCGCTCACTGCCGTCTCGGCGATAGTCTCCGCATGGAGTGCAGCAAGCACCAGCTGCCCGTTCGCTTCCTGCAGCTGAGAGGTCCGCTCCGCGCTGAAGTCTCGCTGCCCCTCCGCCACGTCCTGGCGCAACTGCACCAGCTCCGTGCGCAGACCGTCAGCTTGCTTGTTAAGCACTGCAAGCGTCCGAGTCGCCGCGGCCACTGTGCGCTTGTTGGGCAGGTTACTTTGCATCAGCAGTGCGGTCTTCCCCCATTTATTGAAGAACACTCGATATAACAGATGCTTATACGCCGGCGTGATTAATTAGAAACGGCGCTAGCGTAGAGCCGTGATAGCCGTCCGGTGGGCCGCGAGCGGCTTTGCGCTATTGCCGAAGCAAACGGCGTGCCCCGGCAAGCTCTCACCGCAGGCGTCGGACGCTGTTGACTATCGAAACGACGCCGCCAGCAATGCGGAGTCGATGAGCCGCAGCAGCGCTTCCGGGTCCGCTGGCTTGATCACGTGATGGTCGAAGCCGGCGGCCAGCGCACGATCTCGATTTTGTGCGTCGCCGTAACCGGTGAGCGCGATCATCACCGGCATGGGCCCTTGGCTGCGCTCGCGCATCCGCGCAGCGATCTGGTAGCCGTCCATGCCAGGCAGGCCTATGTCGCACAGCACGACCTGCGGCCGCACCTGCGCGAACACCTTCAGCGCGCTCGGCCCGTCGAGCGCAATCTCGACCTCGTGCCCTGAAACGCGCAACAGCATCGCGAGGATCTCACCGGCGTCGGCGTTGTCGTCGATGATCAGGATGCGTGCTTGTGCTGATGCTGTCGCGGCACCCGCCCGCGTGGCAACCGTGAGTTCGACGACATGCTCCATGCGCGGCAAGGTGACGACGAATTCGCTGCCCTGGCCGAGCCCACCGCTGCGCGCATCGACTGAGCCGCCATGAAGCTCCACCATACTGCGCACCACCGTCAAGCCGATGCCCAGGCCGCCCTCGGTGCGGCTCAGCGAGCGGTCATTCTGGGTGAACAATTCGAAGATATGCGGCAGCGCCTCGGCCAAAATGCCGATGCCGTTGTCGCTGACCCGAATCACCACAGCATCGCCGCGCCGTCGCACACTCAGCGCGATCGCGCCACCTTCGTGCGTGTACTTCGCCGCGTTGTGCAGCAAATTGCCGATGATCTGCGCCAGGCGCACCGGATCACCCTCCACATAGAGCGGCGTGACCGGCATGTCGAGCGTGAGCTGCTGATGCCGTGCGTCGATGAGTTCGCGGCAGGTCTCCACCGCCTGATCGACGAACTCGGTGACCGCGGTCGGCTGCCGTTGCAAGATCACCTTGCCCTGGGTCACGCGCGAGACGTCGAGCAGGTCGTCGATCAGCCGCGCCATGTGCGCGACCTGACGCTGAATGACTTTACGGATCAACGGCAGCATGGGCGCGGTGCTCTCCACCCGCGCCAGCAGCGCCGCGGCGCTGCGAATCGGCGCCAGCGGGTTGCGCAGCTCATGCGCCAGCATTGCCAGGAATTCATCCTGCCGCCGGTGTGCCAGATCGGCCGCTTCCGTCAACTCATCGGCCGCCAAGGTGGCGATAACGAGGTGTGCATTGGCCTGACGCAGCTCGCTGTTGCGGGCCTCGACCTCGCCTTGCGCCGCGTGCACGACGCGCTGCGTTTCCTCGCGCAGCCCGGCAGCGCCTTCGCGTACGCGTGCTGCGTCTTCGCGATCGGTCACCGCGCCTTCGCGTTCCTGCAGCGCCTGCTCACGCACGCGCGCCGTGTTCGAGCCGACCTCTGCGGGCTGCGGCGGGCCTGGCTCGACGCGCGGGGCGGCGGCGCGGCCTGCGTCGCCCCGCTTCACGATCGACTTGCCCTGGCACGTGGCGCGGGCAGCGCGCTCCTCGCCGCCGGCCGCGGATGACCGGTCAGCAGCGCCTCCATCTCGGGCCGGGGCTCACCGATGACAATTCCTTCGTCGGTGATCTCGAACAAGCGCAACTCGTGGCTGTGGGCGCTGTTGCGCACCTTGACCACGGCCATCAAGCGCTTCAATTTGCCCTCCAGCTCGACATAGCGAAGCACGAGGATCGCATCGGTGAGGAACGCCGCGCCATAGGGGCTGAAGCGCAAGTCGGTGTAGCGGTCT
>JBDTQZ010000254.1:0-4341 GCA_039931935.1 Burkholderiaceae bacterium
GCGCTATTGCACCTTCAATTGTGAGTCGAGGCCCAGCGAAAAACATTTGAAAGACCAGATCGTAGTTAATCGCTATCGGTACCAAAACGGCGATTGCCACGATCGCTGCTTTTGGGGAGACAGGAAGCATCTGAAGGGGGTTCATTTTGTTGGTCCTTAGAGCCACACCGACCTCTGGGACGAAGTCCCCCAGCTAGGCTGCCCCTAGGATCGCGCGTCGCCGTTAGGGAAAAGGCGAAGAAAACGGCCTGTTGCCGACCTCAATTGCAGCGATGGCTGTGCTCTCAGCCGGCGCGAGAAGTCTGCGTCTTTCGACTAAGTTACGGGTCCAGCAGGGGGCGTCATCTCTGCGTCAAAACTTGGCGAATGACGTTTGAGACAACCTCGCCCCCGCGCTTAGCCCGGCACCACCCGCCAGATCTCTCCGCCGTCAGTCACGACGTACAGGTTTGCGTCCGGCCCTTGAACCAACGAGCGACTTCGCGCCGCCGGCAGATTCGCGTCCATAGTCGCCGTTGTCATGCCCATGCCGTCAAGCTGCAGCACGGCAATGCGTTCTCCGGCCATAACCCCAACCAGAAGCCTGCCATCCCAGGCCTTCCACTGAGCACCTGTCAGGAACGTTGCGGGACCCATGCCGCGTGCGCCGATGTTGTGAACCCAACTCGCCCGCATTGCATTGGGGAAGCGCGCGGTGTCGGTCATCGGCATCGTGGTCGGATTACCTGCGTAGCCGCAATAGTTATCCGGACAGGTCAGGCCGGCCCGGTTCTGCGGATCCCAGCCCCCATTGCCGCCCGCTACCAGGGGCGTGACTTCGTCGGAATGATTAGGGCCATGCTCCGCCGTGAAGGGCTGTCCAGCGTTCGGCTGGCCCGCTGGACGGAACGTGATGCCCTGAACGTTGCGGTGGCCATAGGTGAAGATCCGCGGGTCGCCGCCAGCGGGCGTATTGTTGCCCGGCGCCGCAGCCCCGTTGCGATCGACACGCAGCACTTTGCCGCCAAGGCGCGACAGATCCTGCGGCAACGTGGCGTTGTGATTGTCCCCCGACGTCACATAGAGATAACGGTCGGGGCCAAAGCGCACGCGGCCGCCGCTGTGGGCGCCTGAACCCCCCACTCCATTGGCGACGTCTTTGAAGGCGATGTCCGTAATGATGTCGGTGCGATTGCTTGCGCTCATGGTGTCTGCACTGAGCTGAAGTCGAACGACTCGATTGGTGCGCGGGTTCGTCGTCAGGTTAGACGCCATGAAAACGTAGACGTAGCGTGTTCCAGTTGCGAAATCCGGGTCAACGGCGATGCCGTGAACGCCACTCTGGCCCTCGCAGAACAGATCCGGCACCACCAGCGATGATCCTGGTGTACCAAACAAACGCACCGTCGTGCCGTTTGCAAATCGCGCCGATAGGCCGCGGCACTTTTCTGTGTACAGCATCGTGCCGTCAGGAGTAAACGCAAGGTCCCACGGATTCTGCAGTCCACCCACGACCGTCGTTCGTGTCAGCGTCGGTATTTCCGTGGATGCGGGTGGCACGAG
Source organism: Burkholderiaceae bacterium (assembly GCA_039931935.1). Lineage (GTDB taxonomy): Bacteria > Pseudomonadota > Gammaproteobacteria > Burkholderiales > Burkholderiaceae_F > JACCZX01. The sequence goes on from JBDTQZ010000254.1 coordinate 1,543, forward strand.
CGGAGGTGCCGGTGTTGGCGCGCCCGGCGGCGGCGCTGGCGTCGTGTTGTTGGCAGGTGCTGCGTCTGACGATCCGCCGCCGCAGGCGATGAGTCCGCCGGTCGCGGCGACGGAGAGAGAGAAGAAGATTGCAGCGCGATTCATGATGAACTCACTTTCCCATTCGGTTCAATCGGGCGGCACTCATATCGCGGCTGTGTTCCGATCGAGTCTAGTTATCGGTGTTGCTTCGATCACTCCACCACCCAGACTAACCTCGCCTTGGTACAGAACGGCGAACTGCCCGGGGGTCACGGCCCATTGCGGCTCGCTGAACGTGAGTTCGAAGCTCTCTTTGCCTATCGAACTCACAATGCACGCAGCGTCCGCTTGCCGATACCGTGTCTTGGCGGCAAGGCGTGTTCCTGCCGCCGGAGAAACCCCTGCCGTCCAAGTCAAATCGCGGGCTGTCAGTCGGTATGACATCAGCCACGGATGGTCATGCCCCTGCACGACCCATAACGTGTTGGCGTCCATGTCCTTGCGGGCGACGAACCACGGTTCGCCGGAGGAATCCCGCACACCACCGACACCAACTCCCTTGCGTTGACCTAGCGTGTAGAACGCGAGCCCGACGTGTTCGCCGACAATCGCACCCTCCGGCGTTCGAATGGGGCCTGGAGTCATCGGCAGATATCGATTGAGAAACTCTCGAAACGGGCGCTCGCCGATAAAGCAGATGCCAGTGGAATCGCGCTTTGCCGCGTTCGGCAATCCGATGTCGTGCGCGATTTTTCTGACTTCGGTTTTTTGCAGCTCACCGATCGGAAATAACGTGTGTGCAAGCTGCTCTCGATTGAGCCGATGCAAGAAGTAGCTTTGGTCTTTGCCGCGGTCGAGTCCGCGCAGCAATTGACACTCACCATCGGCTTCGCGCACGCGCGCGTAGTGTCCGGTCGCGATGAATTCAGCGCCGAGCTTGATCGCATGATCGAGAAATGCCTTGAACTTGATCTCGGCGTTACACAGGACGTCGGGGTTCGGAGTGCGGCCGGCGGAGTATTCCCGCAAGAATTCGGCGAACACGCGGTCTTTGTACTCGGCCGAAAAATTGACCGCTTCGAGCTCGATGCCGATGACATCAGCAGCTGCCGCTGCGTCGATCAAGTCCTGCCGCGTCGAGCAATACTCGTCATCGTCATCGTCCTCCCAATTTTTCATGAAGAGGCCGACAACGTCGTAACCTTGCTGCTTCAGCAGATACCCGGCCACCGATGAATCGACGCCGCCTGACATGCCGATGATGACGCGAACTCCGCGGTTCTGCTGCGGGCTCACGTGCCCTCCCGCCAGAGAGCCGCTATCTCGAGTTCGGGCGCAATGCCGAGCAGAGCTTTTTTTCCTTCCTTGGCTCTGGACCGCCAACCCCTGCCCCGGGACAGCGCATCACGCCACGCAGCATTGAACACCTTCGCGCTACCCGTGGAATGGAAGTAGCTCGCGAGAGCGGCTGCCTGCAACAGATCCTTCTTCGCCTTGGTGCGTTCCTTTAAAGGCCGCTCGCCGTACACGATGAGCTTGTGCACGGCGTATCTTTCCGGCGAAGGAAGATTGACCAGGACCGCTCCCTGGCGCGCCAGAATGCAGCCCTGAGTGGTTCCTTCAAGAGAAAACTCCATGAATTTGAGCGGCTCCAGCGCCAGATTCAATTGGCGCATCAAAACAGGTTTGCGAGAGCGCGTAAGGCTGGTGACGAAGTCGAGCCGGAGCTCCGGATCACTGGGATTGCGGTACTGAGCTCCCAGGCGGCCGTCGAGTTCCGAGATCGGCAGCAGGCCCATCTCCAAAGATTCCAGCGCGCTGTGAACGTCGATTTTGATGTCGGGGGGTAGTGCTACCGAAACGTTGCGTCCGGCGTGGGCAAAATCGACGTCGAGCGTCATTGAACCCTCGTTCCAACGCACTGCCAGCATGTTGGCCATCACAATGAAAGCATGGGTTCCGATCAGAATGCCGCCGGCGCGAAAGAAACCGTAGTCGGCGAGCCGCTTGACCACGCGAAAGTGCTTCGCTGCGGTCGTTGCGCAGCCGAGCGTGATGGCGGCCTGAGCTTGCGCCTGCAGATCCACGCGGGTGTTGGCCTTGCGCTTTTCTACAATAGTCCGTATGCGCTCATCGTCGGGACCCACGTAAACCATGCGGGTGGTTTGATCGATGTCCTTATAGGCGAAGTACCAGTAGAAGCGGCCTTTCCTCTGCATGCGGTGGAAACTGCCGCTCAAGCCCGATATTTCGCGCGACAGCTCAAAGGAACGCACTTGCTCGAACAGCTCGGCGTATGCGGTTTGTGCCGAAAGGCTTAGTTCGAGGTAACGCATAGTTGCTAAACATATCATATTTTGTTTAGCATTCGGCGACGCGGCCGGGGCGATTGCTAAAGTAATTTATTGATGTTTAGCAATACGACGCAAACGAGAAGGACACGCCTTTGGCGTAAAGTCGCGCCTCGACAGAGACCCGCCCGGAAAGATTGCATGCGAATCGGAGTGCCTGCCGAAAAAAGATCTGGCGAAACGCGCGTCGCCGCCACGCCGGAAACCGTAAAAAAACTCATTGCCGGCAAGCACGCGGTGTTGATTGAATCGAATGCCGGCCGTGCTGCGAGCTACACCGATGACGCGTACGCTGCGGCGGGCGCGACGATCGGCAGCGAGGCCGATGCATTGGGTGCGCAGACGGTATTGAAAGTTCGCACGCCTCAGTCAGGCGAGCTTGAGCAGATGAGGCGCGGCAGCGTGGTGGTCGGCATGCTCGAACCTT